>NZ_PQLP01000073.1:0-7722 GCF_002918965.1 Acinetobacter sp. ACNIH3
CGCTCTTTCTCTGATTTCAGGGGTATATTTTAATTTTGTCATCGGGACACTACGCTTCGCTACGTCTTGCGAAGCAATGCTTCTCATCTCAGAATATTGACTCTCCGACAAACCCGGTACGGTTCAGACTGACTTTTGCACGTTGAGCCATATGTTTCATTTGTCTTCTTAGAATATTGTAGGCAATAAAGCCCCCCATAATTATTGACAAACTAAATCAGGTTGCTTGTTCCTCAAATGCTTGCCCTCCTGTAAATCACTTTTGATTTCTGGGTAACACATTTCTATTTCCCAGCGCTGAGCATAAAGCTTCGCCAAGCCTATCAGTGGCTATGTCTTTGGGTTCATTAATAAAGTGATATAACGTCTAATTTTCCCTGCCTGCTTAACCTCAATCAAACGCGCTTCCCAATACCCTGTTGCCATTAGAGGCCAAAAGCCGCTGTAAACTGGATCCTGAACTAAAAATCTATAATCAGGAAATCAATAAAGAAGAATAGAAATTAAGTATGTATTTGGCAGTCTAAAAACTTTCAAAATGCTTTCAGAACGTTATCGCAATAGAGCTAAAAGCCCCCCCTTTTGAGATTCAATCTAGTTGCTGGAATTTATAATTTGCAACTGAGTAAGAATGATTTATGAAGGAGGTCTAATCTAAGAAAATAAAAAAATTCCTAAAACCATTTAACTTCTTAGGATTTGAATGGGCAGGATATAAATATAAGCTTATGCTTGAATATCTAAGGTCATTTCAATTTTGTCCTGTGACCAGATTTCGATGTCATATTCAATCACTAGATCATCTGATTTTGAAATACGTTCAATATAAGTGGCGGTTTGACTTAAAGGAATACCTAAGTGCTGGCTCTCAAAATGAGACACACCGGTATTTTTAATTTTTAACTGACTACTCGTGTAATTATAATGAAAGTGATTTTTAATGACATCTTGGACCGAAGTAATCACATTATAATTCAGCACATCTGGAAACAGCGCAACAGGTAAATAATTATATTCTAGAAGTACTGGTACATCATCAGCATAACGTAAACGGATAATTTCAATAAAGCCCAATTTACGATTTTCTTCGCTAAAAAGATTACTGTGATCCAATCGCTGCAGCTGTCTGGTCGAGATCAGTTCAGTTCTGGCATTAAAACCCTGTGCCTTCATATAAGAACGAAAATTTTCAATTGAGTTTGGATAATATTGAATTTTTTTATTACTCACGAACCAGCCGAGATTTTGCCGTTTGAAAATTTTATCTTCGGCACGAAGCTGTTCATAGGCCTTACGCACTGTTTCCCTTGAACAGTCAAACTTTAATGCCAAGTACCGTTCGGATGGAATTATTTGATTAGAACTGTAATTTTTCAATTCAGCCTCAATCAAATCTCTGATTTCCATATACTTCATTCAGTGAATCCAGTGAGTGCTCATAAGTGATAAAGATAGTACTAAATTAAAGAACAGAGGAAAATTGAAAACAAGGTACAGATCAGTAAAAAGATGCATTCCCTTGTTTTAATGAGAATGTTTAGCAGCATGATTGATACGTGATTCTGAGAGAATATCGTTGTCCACTCATAATGTTCTCATTTATGCAAAAAGAATAGACTAAATTTGTCTAGGAGAGTGGTGACAGTCTAATCTAATTAAAAGGCATCTACAAAATCGGCGGCTATTCGTAATAGTCGACTGAGAAAATTACGTACCTTGATTCTAGACATTATTGCCCACCTCTACTAGCACATTTCCTGACACAGTCCCTATCTATACATTTGAATGCCTTTGACTATTAAAGATTATCTTTAATAAAATGAGCTTTATAGGGCAATATACTAAGATCTCCAGACTGTTGAATCCGGCAAGCGCACTGAGTGCGGTTCCGTAACGTGACACTGGGTAACGTCTTGGACTGCTGTATGTAGACAAAAAATGAAAGCTGCGGTTTAAAGCTGGCGTCCTTCAAAATTTATCTCATTTTATAACTGATGTCTGTATTTTCAGGTAATTATACCGCACCAAAAAAAACATCTATTCACTAACGATCACTTAGGCTATTTATTATAAAAAAACAACCATACATCATTGATATATGTCCATTTATTTATACTTTTTTCATGGACATAAGTTAATTAGTTAATTTTTTAGGTCCCATATATCATCTAAGCGGAATCAATTAAAACCTGTTATAAGTCAGTGTAACATTGAAATTTATAGAAATAATATTTAAAACCGTTTTTTATTTTCAATTAAGGTGTCATCAATTAGCTTGAGAAAATCTTACCGGTCCTCATAATTTTTTCATGACTAAACGCTATGCATTAAAAGATGATCAGTGGGAACAGATTAAAGATCTGTTACATGGACGAATGGGTACTGTTGGAGTAACGGCCAAAGATAACCGACTATTTGTTGAAGCGGTATCGTTCAGGTATCCCGTGGCGAGACTTAATCGAACGCTTTGGTGATTTTAGAGTAGTGCATACTCGTTTTAGTCTTTGGGCTAAAACAGGTGTGTGGCAGAGAGTCTTTGAAGTGCTGTCACATGACCTTGACAATGAATATGTCATGTTAGACTCCACCCCATTGTACGTGCTTACCAACACAGCGCTGGGGGGAAATCAGGCGACTAGGCGCAGTAAAGGGGGCTTAAGCACCAAAATTCATGCCCGTACTGATGCTTTAGGCAACCCGACAGGATTTTATCTCACGAATGGGCAGGTCCATGACTTAAACGGTTCAGATGTGTTGCTGGACTTATCGTTGAGCCAGACCTGGTTTATGGATAAAGCCTACAACTCTAGGGATCGGGTCATTGATCCAATTTTAGAGGCGAAGGGTCAAGTTGTGATGCCCGCGAAAAGTAATTCTATTGATCAGCGTGATTATGATTGACATATCTACAAGGCAAGACATCTGATCGAGAATTTTTTTGCCAAGCTCAAACAATATCGTGCTATTGCCACACGCTATGATAAATTGGCTCAAAACTTCTTATCAGCGATCTTTCTGGCTTAATTGATAACACGCCCTAGTTTGAGATTGTCAAAAAAAGTGTAGCAACTTGCTACACTTTTTCACTTTTCTGAATAAGCTGTTTTAAAAAATCTTCTAGTTGTAAGAGACTAGCTTCGTCAATTTCCGAGATATTCAGAGAAACCTTAAGCTGTTTTTGATTGAGTTTGATATTCCCCGCAATCTTACCTGCATATTCAATTTTTCTAACCACAGATGTTGTGGTCAGTTTTCCTGGATCCTGACTCAATATTTTTTCAGCATAGGCAGTAACTTTACTTTGCTCTAGTTTTTTGTCTTTTACTTTTTCCCAAGCCCCTAGCAAAGCCTTTTCGGCCTCAGAAAGTTGCTCTATATGATCCGACAGAAATTTTTTGAATGCAGTTGCAGCAGTACGACCTAGTAGGCCTGGTTCCACATCAAGGTCATTTAAAATTACTTGAGGCAGTTTTTCGTACGCTAAATACTTGTACATATCTTCGCGATTTAAACCCAGTGAATTGGCTAAACGTTGCTTGTTTTTCTTTAACTTCTCATCAAGTGAGTTCAGGCCAATAAAAATTTCATAATCTGTCAGGTCCTGACGCTTTAAATTCTCTGCTAAGGTTAACAAAGATGCTTCTACATTATTCGCATCAATGATAATCGCTTCAATCACAGACTTGCCGAGTAAATGGTGCGCCCGTAAGCGCCGCTCGCCTGCAATGAGTTCATATTTCAGATTATCAAGTTTACGCACTGTAATGGGCTGCAACAGACCGACTTCATTAATGGAATCCGCCAGTTCTTTTAATTGTGACTCTTCAAATAATTTACGCGGCTGGTTTGGACTGCGACTAATATCCTCAATAGGAACATTACGTCTAAACTCTTTCAGCTCTCTAATATTGTCTTTCTGTGCTTGCTGATGTTTTTCTGTATTCTGTTTCAGTTTCTGAGCTAAAAGCTCTTTGGTGCTTGCCATAATACTCTCAGGTTTAAACTTTAGCTACAATTTCATTGGCAAGGCTTTCAAAAGCCTTACGTACTTTTGAATTTTTTTCTACATTCAAAAGTGATTGTTGCAGAATCGCTGCTTGATTAACTTTAGTACTTTGAGGAATGGTGGTCTCTAAAAGTTTTCCTACCTGTTTTAAGGCTTCATTCCGAATCAGCTTACAGACATTCTGACGTTCATCATGCTTAATTAGTAAAGCGCCTAAAAGCTCTAAATCTGGATTAATACGTTTGATCTTTTCAAGATGATTTAAAAGATCTGTTACCCCATACAATCCATATTGTGATCCGGATTCGATAGGAATAATGACATGTGTTGAAGATGCCAGGGCATTGCTGGTTAATAATTTAAGACTAGGTGGACAGTCGATCAATATAAAATCATAAAGATCTTTTAACAGTTCTAACTTGATATTTAACTCTTCAGAAGGACGGGGAGCTTCTTCTTTTAGTTGGTCTTCAGTTTTTCCTAAATTCAAGGAACCATAAATTAATGATACTTTTTCAAAGTTCGTTTCTTCTTGTAATGCATCTGCCAACAACGAAATATCGCCCACTAGTAATTCTGCTGTAGTCACAACAATTTCGCTTGGATGTTGGATCCCAATGTGTAAACTTGCGTTTGCTTGAGGATCTAAATCAATGACTAAAACCTTGTTGCCCAGATTGGCAAGTTCTGAGGCTAGGTGCACAACAGTCGTTGTTTTGCCACATCCGCCTTTATGGTTAGCAACAGTAATAATTTTTGCAGACATGCGTGTCAGATGATTCCGTATTTGAATGTTTAGTAATATAAATAACTTTCACTCATCTTACTATAGTTTTAAAATTTATAAATCCTATTTGTTCAGATGTAAAACAGCTTAAAAATAAATTTTTAACTAAGCTAGCTTAATTAATAATTAGAATAATTAGTTATTTAGCTAATTAATAATTAAGAGTGTATTTTTATTATATAAAACAAATGCTTAGAGTTTTAAAAGTGGAAGGTTTGTCACTCTAAAGTGGAAGGTCTGTCACTCTAAAGTGGAAGGTTTGTCACTCTAAAGTGGAAGGTCTGTCACTCTAAAGTGGAAGGTTTGTCACTATAAAGTGGAAGGTCTGTCACTAGGGTGGAAGGTTTGTCACTGCTATTTTTTAAACCGCTATTTTTATTTAAAAATAATTTAAAAAACAATTATTTAATATGTTAATAAAGTCTCGTAACTAAGCCTTAAAGGTGGAAGGGTTGTCACTGTATATTCTTAACCTGTGGATAATCTGTTTTTATTGGATATTTCCTGATGATTATATGTGCAGTTATACCTTTCGAATCTAACTGAAAGGTGGAAGCCTTGTCACATCAGGGTTTCTATTTAACTTAACCTATCTGAATGTGGGTGAAAAAAGTAAAAATAGTCATTCTAAACTGTAATTTCGGGGGCTAAAGGTGGGAGGTCTGTCACTGTAGGGTGGAAATATTGTATTTAATTCCACTTTAAAGGCAAAAAACCGGATAATAACGCTTTTTTTGATGACGGACCTTCCACTTTTAGAATCTTGTGGTGAAAGTCTTGAAAGTTTTTCCACTTTTGTATATAAAAACTAAGTCAAATTATAAATATCACGGTTATGACAGAATCTGAACCATTGCAAGAAGAAACGAATTATATTCCCTACTGTATAGGCAACATTCGCCATAATGGCGTTGTCAGTACCAGTAACCGCTTAATTCGCCCAATCGAGTTGTCATCCAATGAATATAAGGCACTTCTATATGCAATGGCGGTTGCGAATTATAGTGAGAAAAATAGGGTAGATGGTGAAATTACCGAACAAACTTATATTTATTTGTATAAGGATGATTTGGCAGATTTACTAGGATTAAATAAACGTAATTCAATTAATGTTGCAATAGATCGGATCTATAAAGAGCTTTCATCCCGGGTAGCTCATTTTATTATTGAGGAGCCTGCTGATAATGGTAAGAGAAAGACTAAAAAAGTACATTCTGTCGTTCCCATTATCCGTGAGTTAAGATGGGAAGATGACTCTAAAAATGCGATTCAGATTCGTTTTACTAGTGAGGTGTTGCCGTATTTCACTCAACTGGCTGGGGGTAATTTTACTACCTATCAGCTAAAACATCTTTTTGCCCTAGATTCTGTTGCCAGTATGAGTCTTTATACTTATTTCATTAAAAACGAATTTAAGTACGCCAATCAAAAGAGTTATGAAGTGCCATTGCTTTTAGAAAACTTGAAAGCACTGATTGATATTAATGAAACCAAATATGATCGCTGGGTAGATTTTAGACGCTATGTATTAGACAAAATAGTGACAGAAATTAACGAAAATACAGATCTACAATTAGAGTATGAAACCGTTAAGAAAGGCCGTCCAATTGTAGGTGTGAATTTTAAACTGCATCATCGGATTGCTGATAAGGCACTGGATGAAATTGCAGTGATTGAAAAAATCTATCTTGATGTTCCATTTGAAGACAATGCATCCGTAAAAGAATTAGGGGCTAAATTCGATACGAATGTACGTTCTTGGTATATTTTTAATAATGATGAAAATTATCAGCAGTTCAAGAAGTGGTTTAAAAAAGTAGGATGCCTCACTGACTCTCAAGCAAATATTGTCATTAATGACACTTTATTCCAAATGGATTTTGCTGAAATTGGTATGGGGCTGAATGACTTTAAACGAAATATGAAGCATAAACTTAAAAATAATCCAGAATTCGTTCAAAGTATTCGTGAAAGACTGAATGATATTTTTGGTAAAGAGCTGATCTAGCGAAAAGTGTAGCAACTTGCTACACTTTTTTAAATATATGTTTGTAAAGAATACAAGTGGTAAGGACCCTAGGATAAAAACGACTCTGTTGGATAAAGGCTTTAGATATAGATCTTCCCTAAGTTATCCAAATTCAAGTGACAACTTGGGTATGAGGTCTGCCTAATTCCTTAAATCTATTCAAAACGTAAGTGTTCGCTGAACACACCTTATGAATTCATCCTATAAGCCTTAATTTAGTCCCCACTTAAAAACAAGTGGGGACTAAATTTATGACTACAAATAACTAGGGTCTGTTGACATTTACTGTTCATAATTAACCCTATAAAGGTAGCCATAAAAATATACAGGCTAAAGCAACAGAACTTTGATAATTTCTTTTGAGCTTGTCATATCGAGTAGCTATTCCTCTAAATTGCTTTAATCTACAAAACATATTTTCAACTAAATGCCTGATTTTATATAAATACCAGTCCATATGGTCATTGTTCGGTAAGCGTCCGCTGAACCCCATGCCTATTTTTTAATTCGGTTCAGGTTTCCAGCAGTGTGGCAGTAACTCTTCAATCTGGGTCACTTTATGTGTCGGCAGCCTTTTCAGCACATCACTTAAATAGGCATACGGATCCAGCCCATTCAGCTTTGCTGACTGGATTAACGTCATGATGTTTGCCGCTCGCTGACCACTGCGCAGCGAGCCAGCAAACAGCCAGTTCTTGCGCCCCAACGCCCAGGGACGCATCTGATTTTCAATCCCTTGCGCAGCAATGCTGCTCATATCTATAGGCAAATTACCATCATCCAGATAGCGGCAGAGTGCCTGCCAACGTTTTAGGCTGTAATTGATCGCCTTGGCGGTGGGAGAACTCGATGGCACTGTCAGATGATGTTGGTTGAGCCATTCATACAGTTGTGCCATTC
>NZ_PQLP01000074.1:0-7632 GCF_002918965.1 Acinetobacter sp. ACNIH3
GACTTGGATGAAATCCAAGTCGTAAGTGCGCATTTCATGAAAAAAACGATAGCATATTACCCGCTTGAATTTCAATTCATAGGGTCTTATGCTTGAGTGGTTTTCTATATTCCGAAATTAACCGTTATGACTAAATCTGCTGAAAATATTGAAAAGAAAATTGAAGCCCAGTTAGAGAAGCTGAAACAGTTAAAAGCACAGAAACAAGCTATCGAAGCAAGAGAACGTACCAAGCAAAAGGAACAGCAACGAAAAGATGATACTCGGCGTAAAATTCTGCTCGGTTCTTATTTGATTAAAAAAATGCAGAATGAAGCCAATAAAGAAAAAATATTGGCTGAACTCAACGAATATTTAACAGAAAATAGAGATCGACAGCTTTTTGATTTGCCCGATATTGAAGCCTAATTTTTCTTAGCTATTTGGTTTTTTTGTTCGGCTTGATACTCTGGAATGAGCGTATTTAAAACCTTTTGAATATTGTCCTTGTCCTCGATTTGTAAATTATCCCGATAGTAAATTAAGTTCTGTATTTTGCTTTCCATCTGTATTTTTTCGGTT
The DNA here is from genome assembly GCF_002918965.1 of Acinetobacter sp. ACNIH3. NCBI lineage: Bacteria > Pseudomonadati > Pseudomonadota > Gammaproteobacteria > Moraxellales > Moraxellaceae > Acinetobacter > Acinetobacter sp. ACNIH3. The sequence goes on from NZ_PQLP01000074.1 coordinate 562, forward strand.
GGTTCGGCATCTTTGGATATTCGGGATAATAGGAAGATATAACCGCATATATTTTCTCTCGCAATTTCATAATTTACGATGTCGAGGTATTCAACGGTCACATGTTTTAGATCGGTTGATAGGTTATTTAATTTAATCATGGCTGAAATCCTGATTTTTCTAATATTGGATAAAGCTCTCTGAATTTTTCAGGCTCTAAAAGCATATCAGCGATACGAATAGCAAATTGTTGGTAGCTTTCTGTACCTTGTGAATATTTCCCCATTTCAGGCATTTCTGACATTTTATTTGCAAATAAATGACGTTGTGGGTCGCTCAATTTTATGAAAAAATCGGGGCTATTGCGATTTTGCTTGGATATTATTTTTTTTGAGGTTTTATCTACTTTAGGCTTCAATGTGAATGAAAAACCAATAATCGTCCGCCCTTGCTTATGTTGTTTATATTTAATCGTATAGTCTGAATGTTGATTCACTTGTTCCACAGCAACATCTAATACTCGTAACTTAAAGTTAGAAATTATTTTATATTGCTTGGGTTCTACACCTAACTGTCCTCGTAACTGCTCTATTGGAATAAGCGGAATATGTCCTACATTTTTCCACTTCATTAATAACTCAAACAACCGAGTGGCGTAGGTACTAGTAAATTCTGTAGTCTGAGAAAGGTAGTAACTTGTAAAATATTCTTTTGAATTGGCAACTAATAAAACAACATCGCTGGTAAGTTGAAAATGTAATAAGCCTTCTGATTCGGTATAACCAATTTTTTGTACCCATCTCGATTTCATTGTTGTGGGTATATCACAATCTCTTAGTTTTTTTGGCGGTTTAAGCGTGTATTCTTTACCAAACTCTAAGCCATATAACGTATAAGAAAAATAGCGTAAGAATAAGCGTTCTGATGCTTCCTTTAATGCTCGGTAAGCAACTGAGCTATCTACCTTAAATTGTTCCGCATACTCCCCTGCATGTATTGTCAACACAGTATCACTTGTTATTTCTTGGTGCTGATTATTGGCTTTAACCAAAGCCAACCCTATTAAGCGTTGCTCTATAAGACTTAATGTATAACTTGCATCAATCAAAGCATTATTTTTAACGACTAAATCATTTGCCATTTTTTATACATACATTGTTTTTAGTTGTAATTATATTACATTGATTAAATATGTATAGCAATACTGCATAAACGTATAGATAAGACTGCATAAACGTATAGATAAGACTGCATAAACGTATAGATAAGACTGCATAAACGTATAGATATAGGCGCACAAACTATTGATATTTAATTAAAATAAGAGGTCTAAAATTATAAAATTATAAAATTATTAAAAAGAGGGGAAGTGCTTAAAACTGCCCTAGATACTCGCTAAAGCTCGTACTCTATTGAAGCTCGTTCCTCGCTTCGAGGGGCAGTTTTTGGTTAATTCTGTTTGTGAAATCTAAAAGCAAAAATGGATTCGCTTCGCTCATAGAGATTTTTTACTCGCTCACGCTCGATCATCAAGCAAAAGCTATACAGTCGCTTTGCTCGGTTAATCTCGTTTGGCTGCAAAAGGAGGCTTTGTAATCAGGAAAAAGACGGGGCGAAATTTTTATGTTGCTCAATCGCTCGTAGGCACTCGCTTGGTTATTACAGTTGGGAGCAAATAATTTTATTTAGCTGAACTAGGGCGTGTCATCAATTAAGCCATATCATGATTGAAGCAAGGTAGATTGCTGACAGGAAGTTTTGAGCCAATTTATCATAGCGCGTAGCAATACCTCGATACTGCTTGAGCTTGGCGAAGAAGTTCTCGATCAGATGTCTTGCTTTATAAAGATGTTGGTCATAATCACGCTGATCAATCGCGTTACTTTTGGATGGCATCACGATCTGACCCTTGATCTTATGGATTGGATCAATCACCCGATCCTTAGAATTATAGGCTTTATCCATGAGCCAAGTCTGACTTAACGATAAGTCCAGCAGCACATCAGCACCATTTAAGTCATGAGTCTGCCCGGCAGTGAGATAAAATCCTGTTGGGTTGCCTAAAGCATCAGTACGGGCATGAATTTTGGTACTTAAACCACCTTTACTGCGTCCGATTGCCTGTTCTTTTTTTTTCCGGCGCTGTGTTGATGAGCACGCACAATGGTTGAGTCTAGCATGGCATATTCATTATCACTTTCATGTGATAGCACTTCAAAAACTTTCTGCCATACGCCTGCTTTAGCCCAACGGCTAAAGCGAGTGTGCACAACTCTAAAATCCCCAAAGCGTTCGGGTAAGTCTCGCCATGGAATACCTGAACGATACCGATACAATACTGCTTCAACAAATAGCCTGTTATCTTTGGCAGTTACTCCAACAGTACTCGCTCGTCCAGGTAACAGATCCTTAATCTGCTCCCACTGATCATCTCTTAATGCATAGCGTTTAGTCATGAAAAAATAATGAGGACAGGTTAGATTTTCTCAAGCTAATTGATGACAGGCTCTAATTAAAAACGTGGAATATTGATCAAAGATTAGCCGTGGAACGTGAAAAAGCATAAAAAAGCCCGAACTGGGATGCTCGGGCTATAAAATTGAAACTATAGCGTTGAAATTTCACAAGAAATATAACACATTTCGTATAACGTGTATTATGTTGATTTTAGAAAAATTTAATAATCAAGTTAAGTAAATCACTGCCTAAAATAATATTTTAAATAAAAACACTAAAAAATATAATAAAAAAGGGTGCTAGTATTGTCAAAATAAAACCGCTAAAAATTGCTATTTGCACGTCCAATTGCGAACAATTATTTTTTATAAATGGAAGTGTAGAATCCATTGCTGTAGCTCCACAAATACCAATTATAGGATTAGGATAATTTCGTCCAAGAAGATATAGCAAACCTATTGCATAAAACTCTCTAATTAAATCAGTTAATAAGGCAAAAGTTCCATATTCAGCACCTAATGTTTTTCCTATGAGTGGACCTGAAAGAGAAAACCAGCCAAATCCGCTTCCTAAAACTAAAAGTTCAAAAAATGATTTATCTATAATGAATGTTGTTAAATATGCAGCAATGAATAGTGAAAAAATTGTAATTAGTGGTACTTGAAAATGATTAATGGTCAAAGCTTGAATTTTAATTGTTGATAAATCCACACCTACCAAAAATATCAAGATATAAAGAAGAATACTACTTACAGCCTCACTCTCCCAATTACTCGGCAATACAAGATACAAAACCATACCAATAATAACCATTGATATAGCAATCACACACTCTTTGATAGGTTTAAAAATTTCAGATATAGATTTCTTATTTTTACTTGTATTTTTTACTTTTTTAAAAAGTAAAATAAAAGTAATAAAAGTAATAATTGTTGAATAAATAAATGATCCGACAATTACTGTAGTTCCTAGTTCTTTATCAAAAAGAATACTACCAAATTGGAAACCTATTGAAATTAGAAGTAACCAGACTAAGAATGTTATATAACTTACTAAATTATCTCTAGTATTTGAATTTATTACTCGCCCAATTCCCCATCCAAGTATTAAAGATAAGAGAATAGGCAATAAAGAAAATATAAGGTTATTTATCATATTTTTTGTTTCGTTAAAGAGTAGTCAATTAAAATCATCCAACGCTCACCAAGTAAATCTACTTGATCATTATTAATTTTTTTAATTGGTGATACATAATGACATACCGAAGAATCGTGAACAGCAAAACTATCAGAAATATTTTTTAATGTGAATTGACTGTAAATATTTTCATTGTTTACATCATCTAGACGCTTATTTCTTTCATTTGGATGGGCTATATAATTTTCACCGCCTACAATATTATTGCTTCTATAAAGAAGATGAGCAAAGGTAAAAGGTTCTCCATCTTGATGGAAACAATCAGGAGAACTAATGCCTAAACTTTGGTCACAAGTTGAAGTTAATTTAACAAAGTGTATTCCAACATAAATTGGTAAATAATAGTCATTTAACCCAAATGTTAAGTTATAGTCTTCAATAATTATTGAATTCAAATATTTAGAGCTTTTAACATCGTCACTTAAAGCATTAAAATATCTGATAGAGCCATGCTCTGGATTATTATTACCTTGATCATATCCAGATAGTTCTCTTCCATCATCAGTTATTGTAGTCGGTAACCAAATTGGATTTTTTTGCTTTTCCCATGGAAGAATTAGAGCATTTCCATACCTTCTAAAGCGTTGAGTGTTTGATGGTGAAAAGGGATCTTTTTCTAACTCTCTAAATTCATTGAAAATAGTTAATTTTGAGTTAATGTCAACTTCTGAAGCCTTATATTTTATATAACCATTCTGTTGAAAGTCTTCTTGTAATTTTGAAACATCAACTTCTTGATTTAAATTAAATTGATGATTTTCGTTTGGATATTCTTTTCTTAAATTTTGATTCAGCATAGGAAACCTTACTATATAACTTAATATTGTAATACTGCCCAAAAAATATTTAATTTTTATGAAAAAGTAAATTATTTATAATTAATAATCATACTCTTAGGTTTAATAAGTGGTAAATTTTTGTGAATTCTCAATGAAATACCCTCCCATTTAACATAATGGCTGTTATACAAAATTCAGATATTGGAACTAATTCTTACAATAATTTGAGTGATTTTTTAGACTATTAGCGTACATTAGGTTTACGATAGTACATGTTTTGTAAAACATAGGTGATGATATGGCGACAACAAATTTTAATCTGCGACTTGAGCAAGATTTGCGTGATCGGGCATTTCCAGTGTTTGAGCGTTATGGACTGAGCGCATCACAAGCCTTTAAATTGTTTTTAACACAAGTTGCTGAGACCAATAAAATTCCCTTGTCTTTTGATTATGCAGAGACAGAGAATGTGCCGAATAGTGTCACAAGAAAAGCATTGACTGAAGCAAAAAATAGAACTGATTTTTCAGATGCTTATGAAACACCTGAAGAATTTATGAAAGCGATGCAAGAATTAGCCAATGCGTAAGATATTAGCTGAAAGCCAATTTAAGAGAGATATTAAAAAGCAATTTTTAGAGCTAATTACACCTGCATGGGCAGAAGTTCTACATTGCCTTTGTAGCGATATAGTTTTGCCTGAAAAATATTGTGATCATGGTCTTACTGGTGAGTGGGAAGGCTTTAGGGACTGCCACATTAAACCTGATTTAGTATTGATCTATGCCAAGCAAGAAGATTATTTGCAATTGGTACGAATTGGTAGCCACTCGGAATTGTTTGGAAAGCGCAGAAATAAATAGTGAAAAATTTATGTGCTTAGGCATTTCATCTATCTTGGCTCGATGCTTTGAAATATGGCTTTAGCCATGTTTCAAAGTCGGGCAACTTTGCGCTTGCTGTAATCTGATCAGTAATGAGAAAAACCAAGCAAAGTACCGATCATCTAGTATTTTTTAGGGTCAATGCGACACCAATCATAAGTTTTATTTTTGACGTTATTTGGCTCAAATGAATAGCATTTCTTAGTCATAATTCTGACTAGCGTTTCGCCATCACTTTCTCGAATTTGTAGCGGATATTTTTTAAGTACAGCCATATCAGCTCTACGTTCATCAATTTCATCTTTGCTTGGCACGTATAAGAATATTGCCAAAATGAATACCATCACTAAGGCGACAAATGCACTAGCAAAAATGATGATAAATTTTGAGTTCAGTCTGTTTGTGGCTTCGTTTAATGCCTGAATACTGTTATTCAATGCGCCTGTATGCTTCTTATTTGCGATTTCTAGCGACTTTTCAGCCTTATTGAGTACTCCGCTAGCTACTTCATTGTAGAACGTCTCTAATCGCTTGTTATCATCTGCTATGGCTTCTCTGTATTCCTTCATAGATGCCAATAAAATATAGAGTTGGTCGTCTAAATCATTTTGGTTACTCATCGTGACCATCCATCATTATCTAAATTTCGTGATGCCTTACGATTTGCTTGCTCGGCTCGTTGTTTGTCTAGTTCTTGTTGTCGCTTCATTTCCGCTTGGCGTTCCAGTTCTAGGCGTTTGTTTTCTTGGTTTTTCTGCCATTGCTCAAAACCTTGATCGACACGGTTTAAACCACGCTGTAAAACGCTCTCTTTCTGCTGTTTCTGTTGCTCAAGTTGTTGGGTGTTCTGCTGTTTCACATTGTCATTGAAACGGCTGATTTCAGTGTCTATGCCTTGTCTGCGTAATTGGGTGACTTTGCTGCCTTCGTGGATGGTTGCTTGTAGTCCATTATTTTGATCGGCATAGCTGCGGTGGTCTATTTTTTCTCGGTAGCCTGCACGTTCCAATGCCTTGTTGGCTAAGTCTGCCCATGTTTCTCGAATTTGCTTAATATCTTCTTGGGTTGTACCCATACCAAGGCTTTTTCGTTTGGCGTTGCTGAGTTCAATATCGGTTTTGGTGGTCAGGGTGAGTTTATTATCTGTGTCCAGTTCTGCCTTTCGGGTGGTGAGCATGATATGGGCGTGGTGGTTTTTATCATTACCGCCTTTGCTGGGTTCATGGATGGCTAAATCTGCGATCACGTCATAGCGATCAACTAAGGACCTGGCAAATTCTTTTGCCAAGTCCTTACGTTGATCAGCGTCTAATTCATCAGGTAGGGCAATGACCCATTCTCTAGCGGTTCGGGCATCTTTGCGGTTTTCGGTTTTTTCTGCCAAGTTCCAAAGCTCAGCACGGTCAATTTCAATATCTAAATTAGACAGAATTTCAGAATGGGCGACACCATCTTTTCTCGTAAAGTCATGGGTCAGTCCTGTGCGTTCATCTTCTAATTTTTCCCCTGCACGATATGCAGATGATGCAACCGCAGTTCGTCCCGAACTTCGGTTAACCGTTTTAGTGGAACAATGATAAATTGCCATGCAGTCACCTTGGGGTGCTTTTGCTTTTGGGGTTAAGGGGAATCCCCTTACGCTAATGGAGACTTGGATGAAATCCAAGTCGTAAGTGCGCATTTCATGAAAAAAACGATAGCATATTACCCGCTTGAATTTCAATTCATAGGGTCTTATGCTTGAGTGGTTTTCTATATTCCGAAATTAACCGTTA
>NZ_PQLP01000075.1:0-6863 GCF_002918965.1 Acinetobacter sp. ACNIH3
AAAATCATTTGAATGATTTCTTCTTGGTCTACGTGCCATAAAATACTCCATATATTGATGTTTATAACATCATTTGAGGAGCAGAATATCACTTATAGGAGTTGTTCAAATTTACGGATCCATCTCTGAATATGCAATAACTGTCCGTTGTAGTTTTAATGGTTGATTTAAAGAGTAATCAACCTAATTTGACAAAATCTAGCAAAAAAAACCTAGTCACCGAAATGACTAGGTTTTTTTTAGTTACTGCAATTGGGCGAATTATGACTCAGTTGCAGTATTGGCTTTCTTCGGTGGACGGCCACGTGGGCGACGCGGACGGGCAGGAGATTTCTCTGCTTTTTCCGCTTCTGTTTCCACTGTTTTTGCTTTTGCTTCAGCTGCTGATGCTTCTTCTTCAGCGGCAGCAACTGGTGCTTTAGCTGTAACAGGTGCATTTTCAGGCTGTTCTGTAGCTTCTGGCTCAGTTTGAGCTGCTGTTACTGCAGTCTCAGGTTGATCAGCAACTAAAGGTTTAACAGGCTCGTCAGTTCTTAGAACTTCAATCGTCTCAGCTTGTTGTGCTGCCACAGCCTGAGCTTCAGCAGCGGGTTCAGTCGGTTTTTCTTCCGGTTGAGCTGCCTGTTTTGCTTGTACAAGTGCCTGTTCCGCAGCAAGTTTTGCTAGACGACGACGCTCACGTGGATCGTTAGCTACACGCTTTTCTGACACAGGTTTTGGTGGAGTCAGATCCAGTACCGGAGCAGGTTCTGGTTCAGGCTGAGCCTTGTTCACCTCTACATCACGCGTCACCGGTTTTTTCTCGGCGGTCACTGCTACAACAACAGTTTCATTGTATTGCTGCGTGAACTTGTCCAGTGCACGGTTGAAGGTCGCCATCAGGCCGAACTGCTCAATCAGTACTGAACAGTCTTCACCGTACACATGACGGATCAGGCTGCCTACGGTGTACTGACCAAGTGTCGGTACTTGTGAAGGACGAAGCTGAGCGGCCTGAGCCTGCTGACCTTGTGCCGCACGACGGTCACGACGACGTTGACGTGGGTCATTGCTGGCACGAGACTTTTCAGCTTTCGGCGTTACTTGTTCAAGCGCTGCTGGAGCAGGGGCTTCCGTCAGATCAACCGCTTCAGTTTTCTCTTCCAGTTCTGCTGCCATCGTTGCTACGGCTGGTGCCTTTTCAGGTGCAGTTTCTTCAGCCGGAGTAGCCACTACAGGTGCTGTACCGTTCAGCGCTACGATTTCACTTTGGCCTTGATCGACATTCACCATCATAGCTGTTGGTGTAACGTCCTGACGCGGTGCATCAATCAGCTCTACGCGTACTTGACGTTCATTAGCTGCTGGAGCTTCAACTTGAGCAGGTGCTTGTGGAGCAGCCGTTTGCTCATTCAGTACGCTTTGATCGCGGTGGCGATTAGGACGTTCTGGACGTTGCTGGTTACGACGGTCACGACGTGGCACAGCTGCTTGCGGTTCAGCTTGAGCATCCTGGTTGTGCTCCTGCTGATGGCGCGGGTTCTTGCGCTTTTGCTCACGTTGTTCTTGACGCTGTTCCTGGCGAGACAACTGAACCACTTCTTCATGCACTTGTTGCGGTGCATTATCATGTTGTTGCGGTTCGCGTTGCTCTTTGTGCTTGTTGTTGCGCTGTTTTTTATGGCTGCGTTGTGATTTTTCTTCACGTTCAGCCTTTTCAGCCTGATCACGCTCTGGCTTGTGTGCCACAGTCGATGGTGCAAGGTAAGCATTGCTGGTTGGTGTAGCAGCTGGTTGTGGGACATGCTGCGGCGCCTGCTGTGCAACAGGTGATGTAACTTGGCCGAACTGACCACGGCTGACTGCGCCATTATTTACCAGCTGTTCAATCGCAGCAGCTGCATTATTGGCAGTGCGAGATTGATCCACAGTGGCTGCCTGTTTTTGTACAAACAGGTTTTCTAACCATGCACATGGGCTGGCAGCAGGTGCAGCAACCTGAGCAGGGACCTGTTGGGCAACCGGCGCTTGCTGTGCATTCTGGTTCTGATTTTGCTGGTTTTGCTGTTGATTATTACGGCGTTTATTGTTTCTGCCATTGTTTTGTTGCTGTACAGGCGCTGGTGCAGCTGCATGCGCATTTTGTTCTTCTTCTAAATGCCACTCAGAAGACTCATAACCCAGTTCTTTTTCACTTGAACGTGTTGCTTCAGTACGTTCATAGCTCGTCGGTGCAAAACCTTCAGGATTATAAGAAATCTCGTAATGCGGCGTTTCCAGGTGCGGGTGCGGCAATACAGTCACACGTGTACTTGAAGTCTGTTCCAGGTAAACCAGGCTGTGACGCTTTTCATTCAATAAGAATGCAGCGATTTCAACCGGTACTTCAACCTGAACTTCACCATGACGTTCACGCAGAGCAATTTCTTCCACTTTACGCATGATTGAAAGTGATAAAGAACGTAGGTCACGCACCATACCTGTGCCATGACAGCGTGGGCAGACATAGCCCGTGGCTTCTTCAAGCGAAGGACGTAAGCGTTGACGGCTCATTTCCATCAGGCCAAAACGTGACAATTGACCAAACTGGATACGTGCGCGGTCACTTTGGGTTGCTTCACGCAGTTTTGCTTCAACCATGCGCTGGTTGCGGTCTTTGGTCATATCGATAAAGTCGATCACGACTAAGCCGCCAATATCACGTAAACGTAACTGGCGTGCAATTTCTTCAGCAGCTTCAAGGTTGGTATTTAACGCGGTATCTTCAACGTCCTGACCACGAGTCGATTTTGCTGAGTTGATGTCGATCGACACCAATGCTTCAGTCTGGTCAATCACGATTGAGCCACCTGAAGGAAGTTTCACTTCGCGCTCATAAGCCGTTTGGATCTGGCTTTCGATACCGAAGTGCGCAAATAATGGCTCATTTAAAGTATAGGTTTTGAGCTTGTCTAACTGACGTGGCATGACCGCTTTTACGAAGTTATAGGCTTCATTATAGGCTTGTTCAGAGTCAATCAGGATTTCTGCCACGTCGTCACGTAAATAATCACGGATCGCACGAGTTACTACGCCTGCTTCCTGATGAACCAGCATTGGTGATGGACCAGAGCTTGCAGTGCTTTGGATTTGCGCCCAAAGGTCAAGCAAGTGCTGAAGATCAAGTTGCAATTCTTCTTGAGAGCGGCCGATCCCTGCAGTACGTACAATCACGCTCATACCACGCGGTACATTTAAAGAGGCCAGCATCTCTTTCAGCTCTTCACGGACTGAACCTGAAATCTGACGGCTGATACCACCACCTTTCGGATTGTTCGGCATCAATACCAGATAACGGCCAGCAAGAGAAATGAAAGTAGAAAGGGCAGCACCTTTATTGCCACGTTCTTCTTTTTCCACCTGAACCAAAAGCTCAGTGCCTTCAGTAATCAGTTCGCGGATATTCGAAGTTTGGCGAGGATCTGCTTTGTAGTAAGTATTGGCAATTTCACGCATCGACAAGAAACCTTGACGACCCGCACCGTATTCAACAAATACAGCTTCTAAAGAAGGTTCTACGCGAGTCACGTGACCTTTATAGATATTAGATTTCTTTTGTTCACGGGTACGATTCTCTAAATCGAAATCGTAAAGACGCTGACCAGTGACAAGTGCAACGCGAATCTCTTCGGCATGTGTTGCATTAATCAACATACGTTTCATGGGTGTAACACCTTATAGTGATACACAGCAAAAAATCGCTATACACGTAGCGAACATCACACATCACGGATCAATGGCTCAAATCTGCAATGAATTTCATTGTGGTTTGAGTCTTTTATTCCCAGCGTCTATTTTGATATAGATCAGCTTTGGTTTTGATTCACGTATTGATGATGGCAATACGGCTTCAATCTTTAAACGATTAAAGTCACCTGAACGCTTCACTGGCGGACGAGCGGTGCATTGGATGTGAGTAACTTTCACTGTCACATTGCTCGAAGATCATCCCTTCTTTATAGATAGAGTGTCTTGATACGGAATTATCGTCGTACCTTTACAAACTGTGCAGATCCAATGCATCAAACGCTGTAGCCTGAAGTCGTCTTCAGGGTGCGACTAATCTGATGTGTATCAGTTTACGTTTAAAAGCCAACTAGGTTGGCGACATATTTTTTCAGACAAACTGATTTATGTACCTGAGGTACAATTAAACGCAACAGTTTGCTTTTTTGCCGATATAATAAGCCTTCGGCGTCGGCATAATTCTTTTGGGACCTTCCCGTATTATGTGAGGGTTTAATTGAATGATCATGTACAGAAATAAATCTGTCATGCACCAACTTTTACTCACAAACGATGGTTTCCGTGCGCTGACTATATCAAACCTTGAATCATCTGCCTATGGGCTAAGCTTATGTTTCTTGTGTAAAGCATAGCCTAAGTGGTCATTTATTAATCAATTTCAATCAATTTTTAGGTCATAGTAACTGTATGAATTCTACGCAACAATGGCAAAACGTCACGTGGTTTGAGGTGGATGAGCACCAAGATGGACAGCGAATCGATAATTTCCTGTTTAGCCGTCTGAAAGGTGTACCAAAAAGCCGCATCTATCGTTTGATTCGTGAAGGCCAAGTTCGCGTTAATAAAAAACGAATTAAGGCAGAAACTAAACTGGCCATTGGTGACCAAATCCGTGTGGCACCAATACGTTATGAACAAAAAGATGAATCTGCTGCACCGGTTTCTGACAAGGTCGCTCAAGGTCTGTTGGCACGTGTAATCTATGAAGATGAAGGCTTGATGGTTGTCAATAAACCTTCCGGGATTGCGGTACATGGCGGTAGCGGTGTGGCCTATGGCCTGATCGAAGGTCTGCGTGCTGCAACGGGTAAAAAATACTTGGAGCTGATTCATCGTATTGACCGTGATACATCCGGTCTGGTGATGATCTCGAAAAAACGTAGTGTGCTTAAAACCCTGCAAGATTTATTACGTGAACATAAAATTAAAAAAACTTATGCGGCAGTCGTGAAAGGGCAAGTAAGTCTGGATAAGCAACTTATTGATGCACCTTTACACCGTTATGAGCTGTCTAATGGTGAACGTCGTGTCCGTGTTTCTAAAGAAGGTAAGGATTCGAAAACCCAGTGGAATGTAGCAGAACGCTTTATGCATGCCACACTGGTGTATGCATCTCCGCTTTCTGGTCGTACCCATCAGATTCGTGTACATGGTTTAAGCATTGGTCATCCGCTGGTGGGTGATGAAAAGTATGGTCATGAGACGGAGTATCGTGGGCCAAAACCACGCCGTTTATGTTTGCATGCCATGCGTCTGGAGATTCCGGGTTATCCGACCATTGAAGCGCCATTGCCAGAAGATATGCAGAGTCTGGTGGCACAGTTAAGAGCACAGAAGGCAGATAAGGTTGTAACGCCTGCGGAAGATGATGAGTAATCACCTTCATAATTTTTCTTTGATATTTCTAGATACTTAGAGAAAGTTCTCCCTCTTTTTTAAAGAAGGGTTAGGAGATATTTAAAATCTCTTAATTGTTGTTAAGTACAAGGCAATGCCTCAAAAGACCTTTATAAATTAAAGAACTATTTCGTAGGCTAGCCTTACTTTTCAAAGATGAAAAGTAACAAAAATCTTTTGTAGATCTGATGGCACTTCCTTGTGCCACAGATCTACAGCGACATCCATGTCGCAATCAAATAGCCAATATCTGTTGGGAAATTGCGTAATAGTAATTTTAGAATGAAACTCACTCTTCTTTTTCAAAAGAGGGTCGAGGTGGATTTAACCCTGAATCAAATCTAGGAAATCTTTATGAACTCACCTGTAAAACTGGTCATTTTTGATTGGGATGGCACTTTGTTTGATTCAGTTGGTCAAATTGTGGCTAGCCTGCAATTTGCCGCGCAGCAATTTAATCAACCGCTGACCGATGCTGATGCCAAAAGTATTATCGGTTTAGGTCTGCCGGAAGTCGCACAACGATTATTCCCAGCTGTGCCAGAATTGCATGCGGATATTTTGCAGGCTTATTCAGAACATTATGTAGCGAACTCTGTTGAGGATGCCTGGTTTGAAGGTGTATCTGAGATGCTATACGCATTAAAAGATCAAGGGATTAAACTGGCTGTCGCTACAGGTAAAAGCCGTAAAGGGTTGGACCGTGTATTAAAGCAGACCAATAGTCTGGAACTCTTTCATGCGACTCGTGCTGCCAGTGAAACGCGTTCTAAACCAGATCCTTTAATGTTGGCTGAAATCCTGGCAGAAACTGGTATACATGCCCATGAAGCGATTATGGTGGGGGATACCTCTTATGACCTGGAAATGGCGCTGAATATTGTCATGCCAAGTGTAGGCGTAAGTTATGGTGTGCATACGTCAGAGACTTTAGCGAATTTTAATCCGCTGTCGATTGTGAATGATGTCAGTAGCTTACATGAGTTTTTATTGGCTAAAGTCCAATGGAAGGAAGCGATTTAATTCAGTATGCTGGGTTTTATCAAATGACAGACAATTTATACAGTTTAAATGTCTGTCATTGAATTAAATTCGCGCATTTAGTCTAATCTTTTAGTCTAAAGCTGCAAACTTGATCAATTTGAACGACCAAAATTGTTGAGAATTTTACTCGGGATTTTTCTATTAAAAATAGACCTCTTTCATAAATCATTTTTTGCTCAGTTCCAAGTTGTAGATTCCAGCGATTAAATTGAATCTCAAACCAAGCCTTTTACCTCTATTTCGATAACGTTCAGCAAGGATTTTGAAGGTTTTCAGGCTGCCAAATACATGCTCAATTCCGATTCTTCTTTTATTGATTTCTTGATTATAGATTTTCAATTCAGGATCCAATTTACAGTGTCTTTTGGCTTTTAATG
>NZ_PQLP01000076.1:0-6860 GCF_002918965.1 Acinetobacter sp. ACNIH3
CAAGTCGTAAGTGCGCATTTCATGAAAAACACGATAGCATATTACCCGCTTGAATTTCAATTCATAGGGTCTTATGCTTGAGTGGTTTTCTATATTCCGAAATTAACCGTTATGACTAAATCTGCTGAAAATATCGAAAAGAAAATTGAAGCCCAGTTAGAGAAGCTGAAACAGTTAAAAGCACAGAAACAGGCTATTGAAGCAAGAGAACGTACCAAAAAGAAAGAACAGGAGCGCAAGGATGATACTAGGCGTAAAATTTTGCTCGGTTCTTACTTGATTAAGAAAATGCAGGCAAATGAAGCCAATAAAGAAAAAATACTCGCTGAACTCAACGAATATTTAACAGAAAATAGAGATCGACAGCTTTTTGATTTGCCCGACATTGAAGCCTAATTTTTCTTAGCTGTTTGGTTATTCTGTTCGGCTTGATACTCGGGAATGAGCGTGTTTAAAACCTTTTGAATATTGTCTTTGTCCTCTATCTGCAAATGATCCCGATAGTAAATTAAGTCCTGTATTTTGCTTTCCATCTGCATTTTTTCGGTGGGTTTGGCATTTTTGGATAGTCGGGATAATAGGAAGATATAACCGCATATATTTTCCCTCGCAATTTCATAATTTACGATGTCGAGGTATTCAACGGTCACATGCTTTAGATCGGTTGATAGGTTATTTAATTTAATCATGGCTGAAATCCTGATTTTTCTAAAATTGGATAAAGCTCTCTGAATTTTTCAGGCTCTAAAAGCATATCAGCGATACGAATAGCAAATTGTTGGTAGCTTTCTGTACCTTGTGAATATTTCCCCATTTCAGGCATTTCTGACATTTTATTCGCAAATAAATGGCGTTGTGCATCGGTTATTTTTATAAAAAAATCAGGCGTGTTTGGATCTCTTTTTGCTTCAACTTTTGGCTGTTGTTTTTGCTTAAATTTGAAAGAAAAACCTGAAATGATCCGTCCTTTTTTATGCTGTTCATACGTTACAGTAATATCAGTATGCTCATTAATTTGTTTAATTGATGGTTCAAGCACACGCTTTTTAAAGTCACTCATGGCGGTGTATTCACTATCAACAAGACCTAATCTGTTTCTAAACTCACTAAGTTCTAGTTGTGGAACTTTTCCAACTTCACGCCAAGCAATCAGCAATTCATAAAGCCTAGTGGCGTATTTACTGGTTAGGTGAGCAACTTGTTTAGCTTCATATTTTGTAAAGTGTTCTTCCAATCGTGTGATTAAAGGCACTACATCAGGAGCAAAAGTAATTTCTAACAATGCTAGGTCATCTACATAAAATATACGGCTTACCCAGCGAGATCGAACAATGCCGACTTTGCCTGTTTTTTTATATTCGGCTGTATAACTAAATTGACGATTAAACAGATTATTTACAGCTTCTCTCAAAGCTTTATATGACGCATCGGCAGATACATTGAATAGCTTGGCGTAGTCACTAGCATGTATTTCCAGTTTACTATCCGCAGTGATTCCTTGTCCCGATTCTCTAGCATTAATGATAGCTAGCATGATCAAACGTTGTTCCGTTAGCTCTAGGTTGTAACTGGCATTTATTAGAGCATTATCTTTCACGACTAAACTATTTTTCATAAGAAGAACTTATTATTATCTAATTAAAGGACAATGTAATCTAATATCTTTTTAAGGTCAATATTTATAATGTCTTTTAATTAAGAGCAAATGTCCGTTTATACAAGAGCAAATGTCCGTTTATACAAGAGCAAATGTCCGTTTATACAAGAGCAAATGTCCGTTTATATAGTCTGTAACACTTACTACACAAGGGTTTCAACCTGTCTAAAAGCATTAAAAGCTTTAAAAATAATTAAAAGCCTTTCGAGAGGGGAGTGCTTAAAACTGCCCTATGTACTCGCTAAAGCTCGTACTCTATTGAAGCTCGTTCCTCGCTTCGTGGGGCAGTTTTTAGTTAATCCTGTTGTGAAATCTAAAAGCAAAAGCATTTGTAATGTATTCGCTTCGCTCATACTTTTTGAAAAGCAAAAGCTCCAAAGTTCGCACCCATTCGGGATGCTCTGTATCTTTCGTTATGAAGCAAAAGGGAGCTTGTAATCAGGGAAAAGGCAGGGGCGAAATTTTAATGCCAGGTGGTCGCTCGTAGACACTCGCTCGGCTATTACTGGAAGAAGTTTAATAATTAAAATATCTAATCAAAACCGTGGAACAATGATCAAATAGTAAGCGTGGAACATGAAAAATTATAAAAAAAGCCTACACTGGGGAATGTAGGCTTGTAAAATCTTAATATATCATTGAAACCTAAAGATAAAATGTATTGATTTCGTATAACGCGTATTATGTTAATTTTAGATTTACTAAAACTATTTTTTGAGAACTAGGCTGTTATGGGAACTGTAAAGCTCAAATCTTCTGATGAAGTTTTTCAATTAAAAATTAGTCTGCTAGGTAGTGATCCTGAAATCTGGAGAACTATTCAAATTTCATCGGCAGCTACTTTATCTAGGCTCCATAAGGCAATTCAATCTGCTTTTGATTGGGAAGATAGCCATTTACATGAATTCACGACTATTAAGCATGAAAAGATCAATAAAAGACAAAAATTGAAAGAAGTTCTACGTGTAGGTAAAAAAATTATATATACATATGATTTTGGCGATTGTTGGGAACATTTGATTACTGTAGAAAGCAGACAATCTCCTGATTTAAATAAAAAATATCCATGTTGTATAGATGGTCAAAATCATGCTCCATTTGAAGATATTGGAGGAATTTTTGGATATCTTGATATTTTAGATGCATTACAAGACCCCAAACATCCAAGATATGACGATTACATGCAAATTATCGAGGATGAAATAGGAGAGATAGAGTTTGATCCGACCTACTTTAATTCACATGATATTAAGTTTTAAACCTGATTTAACATAATGGGCGTTATACGAAACGCGTTTTTAAATAGTTTTATTTATCATTAACTTAATTCAATAAAACCAAAACCATAAAGATCAAAAAACACACGTTTTAATAACTCGTGTGTTTTTTAAGCAGATTTGTAATCTTTCGCCAATAAAATCGGTTAAAAAATGCTCAAATTCGACATTTCCCCAATATTCTCGGTCTTCCCAGGGCCAAAAATATCCCCAATTTTTGGGGATAAAATTTAGGCTATTTTGTACGCTTTGGCTCACATGAAACTCGGCCCTTTGCTGCTATGCGGCATACTGGAATTTTCCTATGATCAACTCATCAGGAACAGGAAGTTCCATACAAGAATAACAAGAGATAAGCACAAGGACTGTAAGGTACAACAGGAGTTATACCGAGCGAACCAATACGAAAAACCCCGGCAGGATGCCGGGGTTTTTTTATTAACTATCTAAATCAAATTTCCACATTAAAGAAAACTTGGTAAACCTTTAGCAGGATCTGTTTCACGTGCCGCTTGAGCATCTGCTACAGTCATACCTAAGGCCTTAGCAACGCCTTGCCCATAAGCTGGATCGCAAGCATAACAGTTGCGGATATGACGGTATTTGATGAAATCTAGCGCATCACCCATCGCTGCGGCCGTGTTATTAAACAATGCTTGTTTCTGCTCATCATTCATCAAATTGAACAGGGCACGGGGCTGGCTGAAGTAGTCATTGTCATCTTCGCGGAAGTCCCAGAAATCAGCATCACCGGTAATCTTTAATGCTGGTTCTTTAAACTGAGGTTGTTCCTGCCACTGGTTAAAACTGTTCGGTTCATAATGTGGCAATGAACCATAGTTGCCATCCATGCGGCCCTGACCATCACGACGATTAGAGTTTACAGGGCAGCGTGCAGCATTGACCGGAACCTGTGAATGATTTACACCAACACGATAACGTGCTGCATCAGCATAGTTCACCAGACGTGCCTGTAACATACGATCCGGTGAGTAGCTAATTCCCGGTACCAGATTGCTTGGTGCAAAGGCAGCCTGTTCTACATCCTGGAAATAATTTTCCGGATTGCGGTTCAGTTCGAATTCACCGACTTCAATCAGTGGATAATCACCTTTCGGCCAGACTTTGGTCAGGTCAAATGGATGATAAGGAACTGTTTCAGCTTCCAGTTCCGGCATGATCTGAACGTACATTTTCCATTTTGGATACTCACCACGCTCAATGGCATCAAATAAGTCAGTCTGACTACTTTCACGATCTTTAGCAATCAAATCTGCTGCTTCAGCATCGGTCAGGTTCTGGATGCCTTGCTGGGTACGCATATGGAATTTCACCCAGAAGCGTTCATTTTGGGCATTGATAAAACTGAAGGTATGGCTGCCAAAACCATGCATATGACGGTAGCCAGCAGGAATACCGCGATCCGACATCACAATGGTCACCTGATGCAAGGCTTCAGGCAATAATGTCCAGAAATCCCAGTTATTGGTGGCACTGCGCTTGTTGGTTTTCGGGTCACGTTTGACTGCTTTATTCAGGTCAGGGAACTTACGGGCATCCCGCAGGAAAAACACCGGGGTATTATTGCCGACCAGATCCCAGTTGCCTTCTTCAGTATAGAATTTCAGGGCAAAACCTCGAATATCACGTTCTGCATCGGCCGCGCCACGTTCACCCGCCACCGTTGAGAAACGCGCAAACATTTCGGTTTTTTTGCCGACTTCAGAGAAAATTTTAGCGCGAGTATATTGGGTAATATCATTGGTCACGGTAAAGGTACCAAAAGCACCTGAACCTTTAGCGTGCATACGACGCTCTGGAATCACTTCGCGGACGAAGTTTGCTAATTTTTCATTCAACCATAAATCTTGGGCAAGTAAAGGTCCACGCGCACCTGCCGTCATACTGTTCTGATTATCGACCACAGGGGCACCAGCTTCAGTAGTCAGGTGGGTTACAGGACATTTTTTAGGGTCTTGACTCATACTATTAACTCCCGTTTCTTTTAATTTAAAATTTAAATTTCCTGCAGAAATTTAAGATTTTCAATCCTATCTTACCCTTTACTTGCTTATTAAAATATTAAACTAAGGATATTTTTGAAAATTTATAGCCAACTGATTTAACATAAAATCTCTTATGCGAAATTTCAGCTCGATGCTTTGAAAGATGGCTAAAGCCATGTTTCAAAGTCGGGCAATTTTGCGCTTGCTGTAATTTGATTTGTAATGAGAAAAACCAAGCAAAGTACCGATCAACTAGTATTTTTTAGGGTCGATCTGACACCAGTCATACGTTTTTTCTTTGACACTACTCGGTTCAAACGAGTAGCAATTTTTCCTCATTATTCTCACCAATGTTTCACCATCACTTTCTCGAATTTGTAGCGGATATTTTTTTAGTACAGCCATATCTGCTCTACGTTCATCAATTTCGTCTTTGCTTGGTATGTATAAAAAGATAGCCAAAATGAACACCATCATCACAGCAACAAACGTGCTGGCAAAAATAAAGATAAGTTTTAAGTTGAGCCTGTTTGTAGCTTCGTTTAATGCCTGAATACTGTTGTTTAATGCACCTGTATGCTTCTTATTTGTGTTTTCTAGCGATTTTTCAGCCTTGTCTAGCACTCCACTAGCGACTTGGTTGTAAAACTGCTCTAATCGCTTCTTATCGTCTGCTATGGCTTCTCGATATTCCTTCATGGATGCCAATAAAATATATAACTGGTCATCTAAATCATTTTGATTACTCATAATGACATTCCGCCTCTACTTAGTTTTTGATATGCCTTGCGGAGTGCTTGCTCGGCTCGTTGTTTATCTAATTCTTGCTGTCGTTTCATTTCCGCTTGGCGTTCCAGTTCTAGACGTTTGGTTTCTTGGTTCTTCTGCCATTGATCAAAACCTTGATCGACACGGTTTAAACCACGCTGTAAAACGCTCTCTTTCTGCTGTTTCTGTTGGTCAAGCTGTTGGGCGTTCTGCTGTTTCACATTGTCATTAAAACGGCTGATTTCAGTGTCTATGCCTTGTCTGCGTAATTGGGTGACTTTAGTGCCTTCATGGATGGTGGCTTGTAGTCCGTTATTCTGATCGGCATAGCTGCGGTGATCTATTTTTTCTCGGTAGCCTGCTCGTTCTAATGCGTGATTGGCTAAATTTGCCCACGTTTCCCGAATCTGTTTAATTTCGTCTTGGGTTGTACCCATACCAAGGCTTTTTCGTTTGGCGTTGCTGAGTTCAATATCGGTTTTGGTGGTCAGGGTGAGTTTATTGTCCGTGTCCAATTCGGCTTTTCGGGTGGTAAGCATGATATGGGCGTGATGATTCTTATCATTACCGCCTTTGCTGGGTTCATGGATGGCTAAATCTGCGATCACTCCATAGCGATCAACTAAGGACCTGGCAAAGTCTTTTGCCAAGTCCTTACGTTGATCAGCGTCTAATTCATCAGGTAGGGCAATGACCCATTCTCTAGCGGTTCGGGCATCTTTACGGTTTTCGGTTTTTTCTGCCAAGTTCCAAAGTTCACCACGGTCAATTTCAATATCTAAATTAGACAGAATTTCAGAATGGGCGACACCGTCTTTTCTCGTAAAGTCATGGGTCAGTCCTGTGCGTTCATCTTCTAGTTTTTCCCCTGCACGATATGCAGATGATGCAACCGCAGTTCGCCCCGAACTTCGGTTCACCGTTTTAGTGGAACAATGATAAATTGCCATGCAGTCGCCTTGGGGTGCTTTTGCTTTTGGGGTTAAGGGGATTCCCCTTACGCAAACTTTGACTTGGATGAAATCCAAGTCGTAAGTGCGCATTTCATGAAAAACACGATAGCATATTACCCGCTTGAATTTCAATTCATAGGGTCTTATGCTTGAGTGGTTTTCTATATTCCGAAATTAACCGTTATGACTAAATCTGCTG
>NZ_PQLP01000077.1:0-6585 GCF_002918965.1 Acinetobacter sp. ACNIH3
GCAGGTAATGAATCAGATTCTGTTACCGCTGTAGCAGATACAGCAACAGATACCACTGCTCCAGAGGTCCCGGTTATTGAGGGCTTTGATGGCACAACAGTGGTAGGCACAGCCGAGCCGGGTTCAACCATTACTATCAGTAGTACAACTGGAAGAGTACTCGCAAATGGTACAGTAGATGTAGATGGTAAATTTAGTATTATACTTCCGATTTCGGTTTCTGACGCAGTAGAAGTACAAGTAACCGCTACTGATGCAGCAGGTAATGAATCAGATTTTGTTACCGCTGTAGCGGATACAGCAACAGATACCACTGCTCCAGAGGTCCCGGTTATTGAGGGCTTTGATGGCACAACAGTGATAGGCACAGCCGAGCCAGATTCAACCATTACCGTAAGAGACGCGGCGGGTAATGAACTTGCTACTGCTACAGCGGATGAAGAAGGTAATTTCAGTGTTGTGCTTGAACCGGCGGTTGAAGATGGTGCAGAGGTAGAAGTCACAGCGACAGATGCAGCAGGTAATGAATCAGATTTTGTTACCGCTGTAGCGGATACAGCAACAGATACCACTGCTCCAGAGGTCCCGGTTATTGAGGGCTTTGATGGCACAACAGTGGTAGGCACAGCCGAGCCGGGTTCAACCATTATCGTGAGCGACACTGAGGGTAATGAGCTTGCTACTGCTACAGCGGATGAAGAAGGTAATTTCAGTGTTGTGCTTGAACCGGCGGTTGAAGATGGTGCAGAAGTAGAAGTCACGGCGACAGATGCAGCAGGTAATGAATCAGATTCTGTTACCGCTGTAGCAGATACAGCAACAGATACCACGGCTCCAGAGGTCCCGGTTATTGAGGGCTTTGATGGCACAACAGTGGTAGGCACAGCCGAGCCGGGTTCAACCATTATCGTGAGCGACACTGAGGGTAATGAGCTTGCTACTGCTATAGCGGATGAAGAAGGTAATTTCAGCGTTGGGCTTGAACCGGCGGTTGAAAATGGCACAGAGGTAGAAGTCACAGCGACAGATGCAGCAGATAATGAATCTGCTCCTGCTACAGCTGTAGCAGATACAATTGCTCCAGAAATCCCGGTCATTGAGGGCTTTGATGGCACAACAGTGGTAGGCACAGCCGAGCCGGGTTCAACCATTACCGTAAGAGATACTGAGGGTAATGAGCTTGCTACTGGTACAGCGGATGAAGAAGGTAATTTCAGTGTTGTGCTTGAACCGGCGGTTGAAAATGGTACAGAGGTAGAAGTCACAGCGACAGATGCAGCAGGTAATGAATCAGATTCTGTTACCGCTGTAGCGGATACAGCAACAGATACCACTGCTCCAGAGGTCCCGGTCATTGAGGGCTTTGATGGTACAACAGTGGTAGGCACAGCCGAGCCAGGTTCAACCATTACCGTAAGAGACGCGGCGGGTAATGAACTTGCTACTGCTACAGCGGATGAAGAAGGTAATTTCAGTGTTGTGCTTGAACCGGCGGTTGAAGATGGTGCAGAAGTAGAAGTCACAGCGACAGATGCAGCAGGTAATGAATCAGCTTCTGTTACCGCTGTAGCGGATACAGCAACAGATACCACTGCTCCAGAGGTCCCGGTTATTGAGGGCTTTGATGGCACAACAGTGGTAGGCACAGCCGAGCCGGGTTCAACCATCATCGTGAGCGACACTGAGGGTAATGAGCTTGCTACTGCTACAGCGGATGAAGAAGGTAATTTCAGTGTTGTGCTTGAACCGGCGATTGACGATGGTGCAGAAGTAGAAGTCACGGCGACAGATGCAGCAGGTAATGAATCAGCTTCTGTTACCGCTGTAGCGGATACAGCAACAGATACCACTGCTCCAGAGGTCCCGGTTATTGAGGGCTTTGATGGCACAACAGTGGTGGGTACAGCCGAACCGGGATCAACTATTACGATCCGAGATGCTGCGGGTGAGGTACTTGCCACTGGAACAGCCGATGAAGAAGGTAATTTCAGTGTTGTGCTTGAACCGGCGATTGAAGATGGTGCAGAAGTAGAAGTCACGGCGACTGATGCAGCAGGTAATGAATCAGATCCTGCCACAGCAATAGCAGATATGAATACAGATACTACCGCACCTGCAGTACCGGATATTCAAGGCTTTGATGGCACAACAGTGGTGGGTACGGCTGAACCGGGATCAACTATTACGATCCGAGATGCTGCGGGTGAGGTACTTGCCACTGGAACAGCCGATGAAGACGGTAATTTCCGAGTGGTGCTTGAACAGCCAGTTGAGGATGAAGCAGAGGTAGAAGTCACGGCGACAGATGCAGCAGGTAATGAATCAGATCCTGTTACAGCTACAGCAGATACGAATACAGATACTACCGCACCTGCAGTACCGGATATTCAAGGCTTTGATGGCACAACAGTGGTAGGCACAGCTGAACCGGGATCAACTATTACGATTCGAGATGCTGAGGGGGTACTTATAACTGGCACGGCCGATGATATAGAGGGTAGCTTTAGCATTACCCTTCCAACTCCGGTTGAGAATGGTACAGAGGTAGAGGTCACGGCTACAGATGCAGCAGGTAATGAATCAGCACCTGCCATAGCAATAGCAGATACAATCGCTCCAGAGGTACCAGAAATCGAAGGTTTTGATGGTACAACAGTGGTGGGTACAGCCGAACCGGGATCAACTATTACGATCCGAAATGCTGCGGGTGAGGTACTTGCCACTGGAACAGCCGATGAAGACGGTAATTTCAGTGTTGTGCTTGAACCGGCGGTTGAAAATGGTACAGAGGTAGAAGTCACAGCGACAGATGCAGCAGGTAATGAATCAGATTCTGTTACCGCTGTAGCGGATACAGCAACAGATACCACTGCTCCAGAGGTCCCGGTTATTGAGGACTTTGATGGCACAACAGTGGTAGGCACAGCCGAGCCAGGTTCAACCATTACCGTAAGAGACGCGGCGGGTAATGAACTTGCTACTGATACAGCGGATGAAGAAGGCAACTTTATTATTGAGCTTGAGAACCCATTTTCAAATGGCGAAGAACTTAATATTGTAGCTACTGATACAAGTGGTAATGAATCAACACCAGTAAGTATTAATGCACCAGATATTACTCCACCAATTATTGAATCAATTGCAATTGCTGATGGCCTTGGTTCCATTACTGTAGTAACAGAACCAAATGCAAATGTAGTGCTTACGGATGCTGAAGGTAATGAGTTAGCAAGTGGCCAAGCAGGTGAAAATGGCGTTTATATCTATACGCCAAATGCTCCTTTTGCAGATGGTGCGTTAATTAATGTGGTTGTCAGTGATGCTGCTGGTAATAACACAACTGAAGAGATTCGTGCAGGTATCGCAGAAGTTGTTGCAGCAGCAGATAACAATGTTCAGTTAATACTTGATATATTGCCTTCACAAGCTGTAAATCCTAACCCAAGCAGTTTAAATAGTACTGGTTTTACTGTTGGTGCGGTGGGATTAGGACCTGTTTTAAATGTAAGCGCACTAGAGAGCGTATTTTCATCATCTGTAGATATCAGCGTAGCAGAAGGAACTACACGTGACCTTACCTTCTATGCTGATGCAGGCGGTTTAACAGCCGGTAGCATGGACTTGTTCATGTACAAACGTAATGCCACTACGGGTGAATGGGAACTTCGAGAGAGTCTTGAAAACTGGTACACCGTTGTGGTTGGTGGTGTATCACCAACAATTACCCGTAACTTTGATGAAGGTGAGTGGTTGCTAGTGTTAGGCAATGGTGAAGGCTTATCGCTTGTGACCGGTTATACCATGCGTTTCACGGGGGATGTGGTCAATGACTTCAATAATCCGATTGCGATTACGGGTACATCTGCAGGTAATGTAATTACTGATACAGATTATCAAAATGGTACTGATCAAGTTCCAGAAGGTAGTTTAATTACAAGTGTTAATGGTACTACGTTGAATGCCGCAGGGATGACGACGATACAAGGCCAGCATGGTACTTTAAGTATCCAACAAGATGGTACGTATAGCTACTCTGCCAATGCTAATTTCCGTGAATATGGTGAAACAGATAGCTTTAGCTATGTCATTACTGCTCCAGATGGTACAACAGCAAGCGCTGAACTTAATATCGAATTGGTTCGTATTCCAAGCAATGAAGATGTCATTATTGATGATACAGTTACTCTGACCGTTCAACCATTAGAAACTGTATTGACTGGTAATCAAATTACTATTGAGAATGCAACAGCAATTAACCTATTGAATCTAGGGGTTGCAGGAAATGTACTTTCTGCAAGCGTTATAGGTACAGAGGGGGTCATGGACTTTACCGTTGGTGCTGGCACACTTCGTGAGTTGACCTTCCAAGGAAGTGGCGGTGGTCTATCGGTCGCTGTCACTTATGGCTTTACCATTTATCGCCAAGATGAAGAAACAGGACTCTTTGTTCAAGTCTACCAAGAACCATCATTCCTGTATGTTCCATTCTTAGCAAGTGGTAGAAGTGATCCACTCACTTTATCGTTCGGTGAAGGTACTTATATCGCAATTATTGCTGCAACAGGAGGTGTTGATCTTGCAGGTGGAGCGAGTGTTGAAGTCACTGTCGATAAAACTTATGACTATAACGCTCCTGTACAATTGAATGGCACAACATCAGGTGATGTTACTGCTGATGATACTGTACAGTTGGTTGAAGTGAATGATCAAATTGTGCAAGAAGGTACAGCAACAACAGTGGTTGGACAGTTCGGTACTTTAGTCATTAACTTTGATGGCACTTATACCTATAGCGTGACTAAACCAGCAGATACAACCGGATGGCAGCCACCGTATGGCGAAATCGAGCGTTTTGAGCTTGTCAAGCAAGCTGCAGATGGTAAATCATTTATTGATATTTTGAATATCGCCATTCAAACGCATGAAGCTGTGGATGATTTTGAATCAATTGTCATTGACTCTCGAAACTCGAGTGAACGTACTTTCACTGCAGATGAAAGTCTATTGAATGAAAATAATGTTGCTATTAATTTCGAGTTAACTGATTATCAATATGCTGAAACTCTTACGCTGAATGCCTCAGTGACGCGTACTTCACTTGCCAGTACTCCAACGGCAACCATCCTTATTACTAAGGATGGAGAAACTGTATATCAAGGTCCTATTGCAGTTACGTGGGGAAGAGGAATTGGTCAAGCAGCATATAATGGAAAAATTTCTGCACCGATTACACTTCCAGAAGACACGGATTTTACCGCCGGTGAATATACTGTCATTATTAACCTGAATGGTAATTTGACAAATATTCGTAATATTACAAGTGCTGAACTTACCGGAAATATCATTAATGATATTTCTTTTAATGGAGAGCCAGTAGAAGCAATTATAGGCAATATTCTACAGGATAATGATCAAGCAAATGACCAAATTGATATTCTAAAGATTGGTCGTCAAGAATTATATGTAAATGACCTCACTAAAGGTGCGAGTTCCTTTACTGTTCAGGGTCAGCATGGTGTATTAACTCTCAATAAAGATGGTTCATATTCTTATCAGCCTTCTGGCGAAAGTGCAGGCATAGAAACATTTACCTATACCACAATTTCGAAAGTGGGCACTGAACAAACAGCAACGCTTGAAATTAGTGTAGGTATGAACTTAACTGGCTCAGATCTAGATGAGCAAGTAGTTGCATCTGATGCCGAAGATGTTTTCACCTTAGGTGGTGGAGCGGATACAGTGATTTATGAAGTGCTCAATGCGGGTCAAGATGAAGGTACTGCTGATATCTGGACTGATTTCAGTCTCACTGAGGGTGATGCAATTGATGTGAGTGCATTGTTAACAGGTGCAAATGCAGAGAATATTAGTGAATATATTTCTGTAGAAGTAAATGACAACAATGCCACAGTGATATCAATTGATCGTGATGGAGCTGGTACACAGTTCCAAGATAAGGTTGAACTTATTACTCTTGAGGGTGTGAATACGAACTTGGAAGAGTTGCTTTCAAATGGTCATATCATTTACTAAAACTAAGATAATTATTTAGAAAATGACTAACACAAAGAGGCTTCTCGAAGCCTCTTTGTTTGTTTATACAGATAAAAAGATTTTTTGATCAATTTCAGAAAGATTAAGGGATTTGATCAGTAGTGAACCGTACCGGGTTTGTCGGAGAGTCAATATTCTGAGAGACTACCCCGATGACAAAATTAAAATATACCCCTGAAATCAGAGAAAGAGCGGTTCAATTATTGATTGAATCTGAAAAAGATTATCCTTCTACTTGGGCTGCAATCACAGCAATTGCGCCTAAGATTGGTTGTACTCCTGAAACACTTCGTGCCTGGCATCAAAAGCATTTAGATCAGCAAAATCCTATTAAAGTACAACAGATATCTGATCAAGAAAAAATGAAGCAAATGGAACGTGAAATTAAAGAATTAAAGCGTGCCAATGAAATTCTACGTAAAGCAGCCGCTTTTTTCGCCCAGGCGGAGCTCGACCGCCCACACAAATAATGGTGGATTTCATCCATAACAATAAAGACTTATATGGTGTTGATGCGATTTGTAGGATTTT
>NZ_PQLP01000078.1:0-6205 GCF_002918965.1 Acinetobacter sp. ACNIH3
GCATCGTAGCGATAGTCGCAAGGCTAAACCGCTTACAGGGGATCTCACATAGGCGGAGCGTTGGAAGTAGTTGTATAGGTTGGTTAAGTTGCATGTTGGAGTAATCCTCGCAGAGATACCACCATACTTCGACAGGGAGCGCGTGGGAGAAGGTGCAAAACCTTTAGTCCTTGTCTGCATGGTCAGCAAAACCATGTGCGGATACGACCGATGCGTGGCTCCGTCAGCCCAATTACAGGTTAATCGGCAATACTTAAGAGGATATTTGATTTTTTTAAATCAAAGCCTCTTAGGGAAAGTATTGCCGAAACTCTCTCAACGTTCACCATCAGCCCGAGCAAAGCGAGGGATGTGGGGACGGTGAGAAAGAGTTGAGCGCATTTGTTTTTACAAGATTCATGCCAATACCTACTAGAGTTTATATACCGTGTCATTTGATTAGTTTTTATTGAATTTCACTCGTCCATTTTTAAATAAGCAAGGATACACAGCTACCCCTATTTAACTTCGTTAAACAGTGATAGTCTGTGACCTTGATCAGGGGCTTCACCCCCGATACCCCCGAAAAGCTTTAAACAGAAAAATCAAAGATTTTCCAATTTAAAGCTTACAAAAGCCAAAGCAGGGTAGATTGAAATGTCAGGACAGGAACAAGAAAACAAACAGAGCAAAGCAGTTCGAGAACGAACCTTTAAAGTCAGACTTTCAGAATCAGAATATCAATTGCTCGATTCCAATAATCCTTATGGTTCGATTGCAAAGTTGCTTAGACAAGCAGCAGTAGAGAAAGCGACTAAAATTCATAATTCCAAAGCAGAAGATGACCAAAAAATTAAAGCAACAAAGGTTGTTGAATCTTCGTATAGCAAGACAGAGCGAGCGTTAATTTTAGAAATTAGTCGGATTGGTAATAATGTGAATCAGATTGCCAAAGCAGTAAATACAGATATTGCGGGTACTGGTGCTTTCGATAAAGTGAAATTACTTCATTTATTGATTTCAATTGATCAACAGCTTCGGGAGTTACGTCCAGATGATCGTTGATTTTTTTAGACATGGTTCAGGTTTATCAAAAGGTTGTATTGATTATTTATTGGGTGAAGATCGAGAGCGTGAACACGCACAAGTGCTTAGTGGTGATGTAGAGCTGACAGCACAATTGATTGATAGCAGTCCTTTTGCCAAAAAATATACCAGTGGTTGTTTGTCCTTTTATGAGCATGATTTATCTAACGAGGATAAACAGAAAATCATGCAAAATTTTGAGGAATGTTTATTTCCAGGACTGGATAAAGACCAATATCAAATTTTATGGGTGCAGCACCAAGACAAAATTAATCAGGACACAGGTGAGACAAGGCTTGAGCTTAATTTTGTGATTCCCAATGTTGAGCTTTCAACAGGCAAACGCCTACAGCCATTCTATGCGCCAGTCGATTTAGATCGAGTCGATCTATTTAAGCAGATCACCAATACCGAACATTCACTGTATGACCCCGATGATCCGGAGCATCGACAGCTATTTTTAAATAAAAAGAACCTGCCCAAAGATATTAAGGATTTTAAAGAGCAGTTACATCAACGTGTTTACCGAGCGGTTTCTAATGGGGAAGTTGCCGATCGGCAAGAATTGGTGCAATGGCTTGAATCGAATCAAATCAATGTCACCCGACAAGTAAAAAACTCCATATCCATTGAAAACCCGTATGAGGGCGCAAAACGTCCCATCCGTTTAGAGGGCGAGATTTATGAGCAAGGCTTTAGAGCTACTGGCGAATATCGACAAGAAGTACAACAACGAATTGAAGAATACAGAGGAACAACTTCTGAGCGGTATCGAGCAAACGTCACAGACTATCAGAGACAGCTTGAACACAAGAGCCAATATCACTGCGACCGCTATCCAACAGTCGGACGAGAAAATAGCCAAGAGCATTCAAAACAACGCCCAGACGGTCGAGAAGCAGTTAAGCCAGTATCAAACCTTGCTGCAATCGAAATTGAGCCATTTAACGCAATTAAACGAGCAAATACAGAGCCAAGAACAGCAAGCCCAGAATCAAGCCGTACAGAAAAAACTTACTATTTTGAATATGGGACTGATTTCAGCAGCAGTTATTTTGCTTATAGCGATTTTCTCGCTTGGTCTCGTCACCAAAAACAAGTACAGCGAGATGCAGACGCTAAATACAGTGATCAACGAGAAGCAAATGAGGGTCGACCATTTGAACCGATCGGGGGGCAGTTTGACGATCAGCACATGCAAGCGACCAGACAGCAAAGCACAGCGCCTATGTATTCAGATCAACAAGAACGCAGGCGAATGGCAGAACGGCTACATGATTCCAATGGGGTATTAAACGATGACCGAATTAGAAACACAATTATTGAGAATCATCGAAGAACAACAGCAACAATTAATGCAACAACAAGTGCAATTGCAGAAGCAACAGCAAGCTTTAGACACAATGCAAACCAAAATTATCCAAGCCTTGTCAGCACAATCAAAGACAATCAAGAGCGATCAGCAAAGCTTACAGCAAGCACAGAAATCATTAGCGACAATGCAGAAGCAATTTCACGAGCTAGAACGAAGTACAGCAAGCTATACCGAGCAGATCAATGGCAAAGTCCGAGAGATGAGCCTTATCACAGCCAACAACGAAGAAATTCTGGAGAGAATCTCAACCACACAGCATTCTGTCTCGTCAGAAGTAGCCAAAGCGCAGCAGAATTTGCTCGAAACATCCGAGATATTGAAAAAAATCTCGTCCAGATGAATGAGCGTAAACAAGAGATAGAAAAACCTCGACCTAAGCAAGATCGAGGTATGGATTTTGGGATGTAATTATTTTCTAGTATGTTGGTGTTTATTTCTTAGTATTAGCTTGTACTAATGTTTAAATTTAGCTATATTGAATGTAGTATAGGCTTGTTTATATATTTTGGTGGTGTTATGAATAATAACTGTGTAGTAGTACTAACTGCTCGTGGAAAGACTAGAATTTTAAAAGAAGGTGGTAGTCAGTCTTGGAGACTAAATGCTCATAATGCAGGAAAGTGCGATTATCTAGTTTGTGTGCAAAATAGGAAACAATCTTGGGGAGAACCAGAGGCTGATCATCACACTGCATTTTTAGTTGGCAAAATATCTAGTATCAGCCAATCTCAAGAAGAAGATGCAGATGGTAGATGGATAATAAATATCTCCGAATATGCTGATATATCTATTCCCAATATGTGGGATGGTAATCGGAATCCAGTTTCTTATAGTTCATTAGAAGAGATGAATATCGATTTGAATGAGCTGAAATTTACCAAATTAAATGAAGATAATTCTTCTAAAACACTGGATAAAATATCTATTCCTGAAGCTAAGAGACTATTAGCTAATTATTTTGATGTCCCTCAAGAAAATATTTCAATTACAATCAATATGTAAGCTTTTAATTGACCAAAAAAAGAAAAAAGCCTTTCACGTTAATGAAAGGCTTTTTTGAATCTTAGCGCTTGGGAGGGAAGATCTTAGATCCGCAGTCTCTCAAACTTACAACTATATATTAGGGTATATACGGTGGAATTGTCAAATGATGCAGTGCTTAAGATAGAGCAGGCTTTATCTATACCACGCTTATCTAAGTATGAAAATTTCTATAAAGATAAAGGTGAACCATATGAAAAATCTGATGTATTGATGCTTTATGAACGTAATTTAATAATTTCCAATAAGTTTTTTTACTTATTAAATTATTTTGAAGTTGTTCTGAGAAATGCTGTTGTTCAGGCAATAGAAATATCTTTTAGGTGTAATGAAACAAATAGTTGGCATGAAAATGAAGCTTTTATTCGAAGCCTTAGCCGTAGAGGGAGGTATAGCCCTAAAAGTATGTTTGATAGTGCTAAAGAGAAGTTCCCAGATTCGCCTAGTAAAATGATCCCTGAGCTTAAATTTGTATTCTGGCAAAAGATGCTTATGGCTAATTATGAAGAACGTATTTGGCAGGGATGTTTTAATTCTATTTTTCCTAATGCAACAGTTGAAAACAGGCAAATTTTTTACGATTGGACAGATCAATTACGTGAATTAAGAAACAGGATTGCTCATCATGAACCGATTATTTTTAACCGTAATCTAGAAAATGATTTAGAGGTTTTAACAAAATTTATTTACTGTCGTTGTATTAATACATACGATTTTATCGAGCAATCTGCATTAGATCTAAAAGAATATTTAGATTTTTAAGATAAGAATTTCACCCCAAACAATCGAAAGGTCAGACTATTTTGCAAATGTTGAATTAACAAGGTTAGTAGTAAAGCAGTAAATCCGATAACGGTAGCAGTGTTTCCTAACACCTGAGTTAAGCCGCGCCGCAAAGCGGCGTCGGCTTGGACGAATTGTTAGGCCGCATATCGCGACCTGAAAGCGGCACGCAAGACCTCAACCTTTTCCGCCCCGAGTGAGGTGCATGCGAACCTGTAGGACTCTATGTGCTTTGTAGGCCAGTCCACTGGTGGTACTTCATCGGCATAGTAAAAGTAATCCCAGATGATCGCCTCCCAGCTGTTACAACGGACTGGCCGCCCGGCGATGACACCCTCAGCCGCCTCTGGGCACGAGCCCTGCGGAGCCTCCGCGATTTCATACGCTTCGTCTGCCCACCAAGCAGGTTCGCAGTCAAGTAACTCATCCCCGATCTCCGCTAAGAATCCATAGTCCAACTCCTCCGTGACGCGCCCGCCGAGCATTTCAACTATTGCCTCGAGCTCGCCGCGCCTCTCGCCGGGAAAAGTCAGATCAATATCATCGTGCTTGCGTGTTACACGCCCTAGCCGTGCATCGATCGCCCAGCCCCCACCGATCCAGAGCGGCAGATTTCGCTCATCTGCCGCAGCTAGAATTTGGTGTATCAATGCGACCTGCGTTGTGTCCATGCGGCCTAACATAGTAAGCCCTCCCAGAATGTCAGTAATTAGACTATTAATTGAATTGTTACATCCAATAGTGAGCTCCCAGTGATTGTCTTAACTATCCAACCTTTCGATTGGATGGGGCAGAGCACCATTATTCTGTTTGAATGCGGTGTTAGTGTCAACTAGGTTCTTTATTTCTTCAAGGAGTTTGAAAGTGCTAAGTATTTTTACTTTACTTTGTTCCTCAATATAAATTTTTTTAAGACCATTTAGCAGCTTGTATTTGGATATTTTGGATAGGAGAATGAATAAGGTTGCGGTATTGATTCTTCCCCCTTTTAGATGAAGTAAACGGTTTTTTTGCAGTATTGGAATATTTCTATATTCTGTTAGTTGATCTTTTAAGTCATCAGGAATTTTCATTTCGTAAAAATTATATTTTTTAGAACAGTCTAATATCGAGTGATTTAGGCTTTCTGTATTTGTATTAATAAAAATGCATTTTTCAAATGTGCAATTTTTAAAGCGACAATCTCTAAAAATAGCAGCATAAAATACGCACTTTTTGAAGTGAACATTCGTAAACCTATTCTTATTTAAGATTACTCCTGAAAAATCAGATAAAACAATTTTTATATTTTTGAATGAACATGATCGTAGGCGGGATCCTCTCAAATTAACATTAAAAAATGTTTTATTAGAGAAACGTACTTTAGAAGAAATAGATTTGGCTAGGAGGCTATTTGAATACTTACGTTTTTCGATGTGCTTGTTATGAAATCTAGGAAGTTTTGACATTAATAGTCCAAAGAATAGGAGTTTCAGCTTAATTCTTAGGTGTAATCAAAAAAAATAATGGACAGGTCTCTTGCGAAATCTGTCCATTAGTTTTAAATTCGATGGGTACAGTTATTTGATGCTTGCAACATCAATTAACGAAAGATCGGCAGAGCTTGCAACTCATACTGATATTCACCTTAAAGGCTAGTACCACTATCTATTTTAAAGAATTAGAACAGTTTGACAAGCCTCAATTTGAAGTCCTTCGTTAATTCAGCAGTTTAAATCATCAAATAAGCACCTAACGGTCGAGCTTTATCTACTTCTGTGCGCCTTTTTTAAGGAAGATATGCGTTGCATGTGGAGGGAATAAGTGTCACTGGTGCATCGTAGCGATAGTCGCAAGGCTAAACCGCTTACAGGGGATCTCACATAGGCGGAGCGTTGGAAGTAGTTGTATAGGTTGGTTAAGTTGCATGTTGGAGTAATCCTCGCAGAGATACCACCATAC
>NZ_PQLP01000079.1:0-5794 GCF_002918965.1 Acinetobacter sp. ACNIH3
CATAAAAAGCAGTTAAAGCTACAGCAAGAACAAGCGATGAAGCTGAAACAACGCAAAAGCATGAATAGAAATGGGCCTTCCCTATGAGCAATCAAAACGATTTAGACGACCAGTTATATATTTTATTGGCATCCATGAAGGAATACAGGGAAGCCATAGCAGACGATAACAAGCGATTAGAGACGTTTTACAATAAGGTAGCTAGTGGGGTACTAGAACAGAGCAAAAAGACCCTAAATAACGCAAATCAGGAAGCTACACGCGCCCTTCAGAGACGTATTCAGGAGTTAGATAAAGCCACCGATAAATTGAACTACAGATTTATTGCCTTGTTGTGTGCAATTTTCCTTAGTCTGGTATTGGTTTTTCTGTCTTTTATATTTTTATTCATTCCAAGTTTTGACGAGATCAAAGAACGTCGTGCAGAAGCAGCTTGGCTAGAACAAAGATATAATCTAGATATTAAAAACTGTAATGGTAAATCCTGTGTCCGAATTATGAAAAATGACTGTCACGGAACAAACAAGGATTATTGCGTGATTGACCCTAAATAAATACGGGTAAGTACTTTGCTCGGTTCTTCTCTTAATTTTATTGATACCGGATTTCGCAAAGTGGCTCGACTTTGAAACATGGCAAAAGCCATATTTCAAAGCATCGAGCTAAATTTTAATTAAACACGTTTCAACGCCATGATATGGCGCACCATATCGTTAATGTGCTGTTTTGTTTCATCATCTTGAGAACTTAGCCAAGTTACGACATCTGCATCAAAAGCCTTTGCTTGAGCAATAGCATGGCGTTCTTGTAATTTTTTAACAAAATTCGGTTTTACTACTGGCGCATTGGTAGGGTCAAAATTTTTATAGCGTTCTAATTCATTTTGCATGGTTATACCTCCGCTTTTGATTGTGCGATGGCTCAAAGGCAGTAATGATTCTTGCAACATCACCACGTTCAACCCAAACCACTGTTAGTAGTCTACCACGATTACTTAGACCGATTGATATTAGCCGTTGCTCATCGTAATGACCAAGATCGTCAAAGGAAATCAGCTCTGGATCAAGAAAAACGCTACATACTTCTTCAAAAGTAATTTCACGCCCTCGATAGACTATTTCCATTTTTTTATCGTGCCATTCAAATAGCAGACCGTAATACTCAATCAACGGCATGTTTAGCCTTTTTCCTAGATTTACAACCTCTAAAAGTCTACTTAGAGGGTTTTACTTATTCAATAATTCATTAATTTAAATAGGTTCTAACATCCAAATTTCGTATAACAGCCATTATGTTAAATGGAATCTAAAAAGGCTGTATTTGAGTGGAAGAATGTATATATAACGGATGTCCAGGTTCTCCACTTTTATTTAATTTAAGATAATAGAGTCTGTCCGTAAGCAATTGTTTTACAAAAGTTGATTTCGCTTTAAAAACACCATCATTTCCCCAACAAGCAATAAGTTTTTGGGATTCTGCTGCTAATTGCTTTAAGTGGGCATCGTTATCAGGACCAATAGGGTCTTCTTGGGACATCATTTCTTGTGGATCAGTAGCTCTATATGCAAATAGATTAGCCATATAAATGCCACCACCTCCCCAACTTTTAGCAAAATTAATGCATCGTCTTATGGTTCGGTCATCTTGCTCATGGTCTGCAGTTGATGGATTTAAGCCGACAAAGGTA
Source organism: Acinetobacter sp. ACNIH3 (assembly GCF_002918965.1). Taxonomy (NCBI): domain Bacteria; kingdom Pseudomonadati; phylum Pseudomonadota; class Gammaproteobacteria; order Moraxellales; family Moraxellaceae; genus Acinetobacter; species Acinetobacter sp. ACNIH3. Next base: position 1,688 of record NZ_PQLP01000079.1, read on the forward strand.
AATATTGGTTTTTCTTTATCCCAAATACGCCAAAGTGAATAACGATATTTGTTACAGTCAGAAATGATTGCCCCTTTTTCTATCATTAAATTGTCCTTCTTGATCTATTTCGAATAAGAGATTTTATGTTAAATAGGTTCGATTAAGCAGATCGTCTTCTAATTTTGAACATTGCTCATCATCAATGACTCCGGTAATACTTTGTAGCCACAACCCATCTGCTGCTAAACGAAGTAACTCTAAATCAGGATGACTATCCGTTTCTGCATGTTGAGATAATCTATTTTTTAGCCATTCCATCCAAATTTTATTAAAGGTAGGCTCTGTGATCATAGTCATTGATAACGCTGACCAAGCAGAAACCACCCCATCTATTTGATGGATAAAAGAACTATGAATATAAGCTCGTGTGAATTTACCATATTCTGTTGGATCGCGTTTAATCAAGTATTCAACTGTTTGATCTAAATCAAGAATTATTTGATTGAACATTTCTTCTATCAAATTTTTTTTATTCGGGAAATGGTGAAATACCCCCCCTTTTGTTATACCTACTGCTGTAGCAATATTTTGAATAGAAACACCAGAAATACCCTTTTGAGAAACAAGAATAGTTGCCTGTTCAAGGATGCGCTTTCGAATAACCTCTGGTTGCTTCTTTTGTTGCCGAATTTCTTTCACTTAATGACCTGCTGATTGCGAAAATAAATTAATAATTATTACGCCAGATACGATAAAACCAATTCCAATTAAAGCAGGATTATCTAGTGTCTGTTTAAAAACAAAGTAGCCAACTACAGCAGTTAGAACAATCCCAACACCAGCCCATATAGCGTATGCGATACCTAAAGGGATTGTTTTAATAACTTGTGATAATAAATAAAATGCCGTGCTAAAAAAAATAAAGACCATCACGCTTGGAAAAAGTTTTGTAAACCCTTCCGATTTAACTAAAAAACTACTTCCAATCACTTCGGAAACTATTGCAAATCCAAGTAATACATAAGCGAGTAACACACTGTTCATAAGTAATCATACCTAAAATACCAATCGGAAGGTATGTTAAATTTTCAAAAAAAAATTATCAATAATTATTTTAGATTTTCTAAAATTAACATAATACACCTTATACGAAATACGTTATAATTCCACTTAGAAATCAATGCTGTAGTTTCTAGTTTATAGCCCAATCGAGCCCGTTTGGGCTTTTTTTATGATTTTTCATGTTCCACGAATATTCTTTAATCAATGTTTCACGGTTTTGATTAGATATTTTAATCATTCCAGTAAGAGCCGAGCGAGTGTCTACGAGCGACCACCTGGCATTAAAATTTCGCCCCTGCCTTTTCCCTGATTACAAGCTCACTTTTGCTTCGTAACGAAAGATACAGAGCATCCCGAAGGGGTGCGAACTGTATTAGTCAAATTCTAGACGAGCGAAGCGAGCATAAAGACTACTGAGCGAAGCGAAGGCATAGTCTCTTTTTTATTAAATCCTCAATTCATATTTGAAAAAAACAGCCCCTCAACCGAGCGAAAGCGAGGTTAAAACGTCCGAGCTTTAGCGAGGGCATAGGGCTGTTTTTATTTTCTGTATTTTCCTTTTTTATCTTTTAAAAAGCTTTTAAAAGCTTTTAGACCCCCTTCTAGCCCATATCTAGCAAGGCTTTCAGACTTTAAAAAAGTACTTTTACCGGACAACTAAGTACTTTTACCGGACAAAACGCATTTAAAAAAGTACTTTTACCGGACTTAAAAAGTACTTTTACCGGACATTAAGGTACACAAATTTAGATGTACTTTTTTTAAAAAAGTACAAAAATAATAGTCAAATTTTAAGCAATAATATACTATACAGGTACATATCCGAAAAAGTACTTAATAGGCATTGGAGTTATATGGACGAAAATAAAAAAACGTATCCACCTTCTTGGGTTGTGATGCAAAATAATATTCAAGAATGTTTTAAAAGTATGAATATTGATGAAAAGCGTATATTGATACTTGCTAGTCCAATTGCTAGAACTACTCAAGCAACAGAAAAAGATCCTATTATGATTACCGCTGAAAAATTCGCTGAAGAGTGTGGAATTAAAACGCATTCAGCATATACACAGTTAGAAGTAGCAAGTAGAAATCTGATTAAGCGTAGTTTTTCTTATAACAATGAAAGAGGGAAACGTGTTCTGTCTAATTGGGTAATTGATTGCATTTATGAAGATGGAGGTATTGCAATTCGATTCCCTGAGATCGTTTTATTGATGCTTACAGAATTTGATAAATTAAATCCATATACAAAGTACAAAAAAGACATCGTACTTAGTCTAAAAAAAGATTACTCATTCGATTTTTATCACTTAGCTAAAAAACATCAGGCTATGGGAAAATTTGAAATGTCTTTAGAAAGAATAAGAACTGAATTTGGCTTACCTGAGTCTTATCACGATCTAAGTAATCTAAAAAAACGTGTTATCAATCCATCACTAGATGAGATCACAGCTAATACAGATATTGCCCTAACTTATGAAAACGTTAAAAAAGGGCGTTCTGTGGTTGGCTTTAAGTTTACTGTCAGAGAGAAGCCCAAGCCTAGATTAATAGCATCAGAGCGAGAGCAAGAAACACTAGATATATTCCGCAGTCTGTCTGATGGTCAAATCAATACCTACAGCTCTATTTTGTCAAAAGTAGGTAGTATTAGTGATCTAGCTGGAGCAAAAGACTATCAAGCATTTGCAATTTGGATTGCTAATATTTTACGAGATCCAAAATCAGTCAGAGAGGAAACCGCAAAACGTATATTTAAAGCCTTGCGGACTGAAACAGATTTTAAAGGTTAAAAAGCTGTCTATCCCGATCTTCTGTTAAATACTCGTTGAGTTCAGCGAGTATTTTTTCTTTGTTGGCTTCATTACTTTGCATCTTTTTAATTAAATAAGAACCGAGCAAAATTTTACGTCGAGTATCATCCTTCCTTTCCTGCTCTTTTTGCTTTGACCTTTCTCTAGCTTCGATAGCTTGTTTGCGAGCTTTTAACTGTTTCAGCTTTTCTAACTGGGCTTCGATTTTCTTTTCGAGAGTTTCAGCAGCTTTTGTCATGATTCAGATTTCGGGATATAGAAAACCACTCAAGCATAAGGCCCTATGAATTGAAATTCAAGCGGGCTATATGCTATCGTGTTTTTCATGAAATGCGCACTTACGACTTGGATTTCATCCAAGTCAAAGTTTGCGTAAGGGGAATCCCCTTAACCCCAAAAAATTGCTACGCAATTTTTTAAAAGCAAAAGCAAAACCATTACAAGGCTAAGGCATGGCAATTTATCACTGTACGACTAAGACCGTTAACCGAAGTTCGGGACGAACTGCGGTAGCATCTATGGCCTATCGTGCAGGAGAAAAATTGACAGATGAACGGACAGGATTAACGCACGACTTCAAAAGAAAAGAAGGTGTGGTTTATACAGAGATTCTTTCTAACTTGGATACTGAGTTAGACCGAAGCAAAGTTTGGAATCTGGCAGAAAAATCAGAAAATCGGAAAGATGCCCGAACTGCACGTGAATGGGTGATTGCTCTACCGGACGAACTGGACGAAGAACAGCGAAAAGAACTAGCAAAAGAGTTTGCCCAATCTTTAGTAGACCGTTATGGGGTGATTGCAGACTTAGCCATTCATGCGCCTAGCCATAACGGCAATGATAAAAATCATCACGCGCATATCTTGCTGACTACGCGCAAGGCTGAACTCGATCAAGATCATAATCTGGTGCTGAAAGATAAGGCCGATATTGAATTAAGTAACACCAAAAGAAAAAGCTTAGGCATGGGAACAAGCCAGGAAGAAATTAAACAGATTCGAGCCACCTGGGCAAACTTAGCTAATCATGCTCTGGAATATGCAGGGTATCGGGAAAGAATCGACCACCGCAGTTATGCCGATCAAGGTAATCAGCTACAAGCCACCATACATGAAGGCAGTAAAGTCACCCAGATGCGCAGAAAGGGCATAGATACTGAAATTAGCCGTTTCAACGACACGATCAAACAGCAGAACAGTCAACAGCTCCAATACAAACAACAGCACAAGGAACAGACCTTAGCACA
>NZ_PQLP01000008.1:0-87345 GCF_002918965.1 Acinetobacter sp. ACNIH3
AACGTTTAGGCAGGACACTATGGAAAAAATGGTCAGGCTATCATCGGCGAAGTTTGGTTGAAACTAAGATGCATTGCATCAAATTATTAGGAGATAAACTCAGTGCAAGGAGTTTTGATAGCCAAGTGAATGAGATCCATGCACGTGTAGCAGTCCTTAACAGATTTACGGAATTAGGTCGACCACTTACCCAAGTTACGCCTTAAATTTGGCTCAATTAGGGGCGCTTTGCATTTCAAATCTTTGTGCAACAAAGCCGAGCATGTGCTGTTTGTGATAAATTGAGATTATGTTGAGTGAGTTCTCTAATAATTCTAAGTTGTTGAAAGTTCATAATTTGGATATAGAATATAAAAATAAGAGCAAATATATAAATAAATGCTCTTTTAGATGATCAATGATTAACGCATTGTGACGAATTCTTCAGCAGAAGTCGGATGAATTGCTAAAGTGTTATCGAAGTCTTTTTTAGTTGCTCCCATTTTTAAAGCAACAGCAAAGCCTTGCAGAATTTCATCCATACCGTATCCAATACCATGAATTCCGACCACTTTCTCATCAGTTCCTACACAAATTAATTTCATTTTTGTGAGTTGTCGATGTTCTGTTATCGCTGTATACATGGATGTAAAGGAAGAACTATAAATTTTGATGGCATCTTTACCAAATTTTTCTATGGCTTGATCTTCGGTTAATCCAACTGTTCCAATAGGTGGGTGACTAAACACCACAGTCGGAATATTTTCATAATCTAAATGTTCATTTGGCTTATTGTTAAATAAACGTTCAGACAGTCTTCGACCCGCTGCCACAGCAACAGGTGTTAACTCGACTTTACCTGTAATATCACCCACTGCATAAATGCCAGACTGTGTTGTATTTTGATATGCATCAACATGAATAAAGCGATTCTCGTTCAATTGAACTTGAGTCTTATTAAGATTGATCGCTTCAGTTGCAGGTTTTCTACCAATTGCCCAAATCAAGCAATCTACACTATGTTCTGTACCATCTTCTAGGTGTAATACAAGTGAGTTATCTTGAACTTTAGTCACTTTGTTAATCTGACTATGAGTATGCACGTTAATATTTTCACTGCGCATATTCTCTAATAGTGTTTTACCAAGGAAATGATCTAATCCACGCAAAGGCTGATGTTTACGAATAAATAATTGTACATTCGAACCCAATGCATTAAGAACACCTGCCAATTCCACAGCAATATAGCCAGAACCAACAATAGCAGTCCGCTTCGGTAAGTGTTCTAATCCGAAGAAACCATTGGAATCAATACCATATTCAGCACCTTCAATTTCAGGTTTGAATGCTTGAGTCCCCGTAGCAATTAAAATATGGTCAGCTGTGTACGTTTTACCATTTACTTCAATTGTTTGAGCATCTAAAAATTTTGCAAAACCTCGAATGACATCAACATTATTTTTAGCTAGTCCTGTGTCATACGATGTATGTATTCGGCTGATATAGGCTTGTCTGTTTTCAACTAATTTCTTCCAGTTAAAGGATTTCAATTCTGTATTAAAGCCATAGTCAGGACCATATTTATGAATCGCATCGGCAATTTGAGCTGAATACCACATCACTTTTTTAGGAACACATCCTACGTTGACACAGGTTCCACCAATATCACCCATTTCTATCAGTGCACATTTCTTACCATACATGGCAGCACGATTGACTGATGCAATACCGCCACTGCCTCCGCCAATCGCAATATAATCATAGTGTTTAGACATAAATGAAATTCCTGTTTTTTAGATTTAAAAAGTTAATGATATACGCTGAATTATCAGGAGACTTTCCCTTGGGAGATTCTAGGCAGCCAACTTATAAAAGTCTTCGGCCATTTGATTTGGTGTCTTAAAACCCAAACCCTTTTGAATTCTTCGATGATTATAAAATAATTCAATGTATTTTATAATATCTGCTTTGGCTTCTTCTCTGGTTTGATAGTTGTAATGATGCACTAACTCATTTTTCAGTATTCCCCAAAAGCTTTCAATCGGTGCATTATCGTAACAGTCTCCGCGCTTGCTCATTGAACCTTGAAAACCATATTGCTCAAGTATATTTCGATATTCATGGCTGCAATATTGACTTCCTCTGTCTGAATGCACAATCAGTTCTTTGGTTGGTTTTTGATTGTGAATAGCCATATTTAGCGCATTACAAACAAGCTGTGCTGTCATGCGCTCATTTAAGCTATAGCCAACCACTTGTTTCGTGTAAAGGTCTTTTACCGCTGCTAAGTACAGCCATCCTTCAACAGTCCATATGTACGTAATATCACTTGACCATGCTTGATTTGGTCTAGTCATTGAGAATTGTTGCTCCAGCAGGTTTTCATAGATCGCTCGATTATGGTCACTATTCGTAGTCCTTTTAAAACGCTTGTGTCGCTTACAATACAGGTGGTTCAGCGCTTTTATCTGACGTACAGCGTACATACTCATTTTTATGCCCTGAGCTTGTAAGTATTTGGTTAATCGAATATAACCATAGCTCTGCCTTGTCTCCTCATGGGCTATTTTCACCAATATCGTCTGTTGATTTCGTTGAATCGTTCTTTTGCTCACGCCTCTCTTGAGCCAATCATAAAAACATGAAACTGAAACATGAAGTAATCGAGCCATTAAGGTAATTGGAAAAGAATATCTTTTTTGTTTCATATAGGCGTACCTTACTGACTTTCTTTGGCAAAGTACGCTGCTGCCTTTTTTAAAAATTCACGTTCCATTTCAGCTATTTTGAGCTGTTGTTTGAGTTTTTTATTTTCTTCGAGTAGAGCGTTTAGATCAGGTGAATACTGTTTTGTACCTGCTAAAGTTCCAGCCTTTGCTTTGGTATTCCAATTTGAAAGAGTTTGCATTGAAATGCTAAGTTGTCTAGCTGTTTCCGAGACATTGCCTTGATTGGCTTCAATTAATTTGATGGCTTCAGCTTTAAATTCTGTGGTGTAAGTCTTGTGTTTCTTGCTCATGGTAAACTCCTGATGAGTGTGTTTAGTTTACCAAGTTAAAACCTCCTGTTTTTTCAGCACACATCACTCAAGGAGCTGCGCCTGCACGGCATGGCCACGGCCTGGGCGGAGTTGACTGCGCAGGGTGAGTCGAACACAGCCTCGTCCAAGTGGCTGCTCGAACACCTGCTGGAACAAGAGCACACAGATCGCGCCATGCGCTCGGTGAGCCACCAGATGAACATGGCCAAGCTGCCGATGCACCGCGACCTGGCCGGCTTCGACTTCAGCGCCTCCAGCGCAGACGCTCGTTTGATCAGCGAACTGGCCAGTCTGGCCTTTACCGACACCGCGCAGAACGTGGTGCTGATCGGTGGGCCTGGCACCGGTAAAACCCACCTGGCCACTGCGCTGGCCGTGTCCGGCATCACCCGGCACGGCAAGCGCGTGCGCTTCTACTCCACGGTCGATCTGGTCAATCTGCTGGAGCGCGAAAAGCACGACGGCAAAGCCGGGCGGATCGCCCAAGCTCTGCTGCGCATGGATCTGGTCATCCTCGACGAACTGGGTTATCTGCCCTTCAGCCAGGCCGGCGGTGCGTTGCTGTTTCACCTGCTATCCAAGCTGTACGAACACACCAGCGTGGTGATCACCACCAACCTGAGCTTCGCCGAATGGTCGAGCGTGTTCGGCGACGCCAAGATGACCACCGCCCTGCTGGATCGGCTGACCCACCACTGCCACATCGTCGAAACCGGTAACGAGTCCTATCGCCTGCAACACAGTAGCTTGGCGGCCCAGGCCAAGATCAAATCACGGGAGCGAAAGCGTAAGGGCGGCCAGGAACCGGAGGACGATGAGCCGTTCTGATTTCATGGCGACGACGGCCTGCTACATGGCTGCGTGTGGCAGGTCTTAAACAACTGAACTGGGCTAGCGAAGGAGTGGGGGCAACAGCAGCTGCGCTGGTAGACTTATCCACAGTTGCTGGTAACAAAATCAGCAATCCGCCCTGGGTCAAATTTCAATCGGCAGGGTGGGTCAATTTTCCATCAGCGCCAACACACTAAGCAACCATCAGAAAATTTTGACTGTACGCCAAAAAATTCGCATCTACCAGCATCTAAACAGGCGTTGTTGATTATCATAAAACACTGACACTGTATTATATAATCGTGCTTTTGTGTTATTTTTTTAATATTTACTGATTACGTACTTGCTTAACCACTCAGTTGCGCTAGAATTAATAGACGCGAAATTTAAATCTCTAATTTTCCAACACTTAGTAAAACCTCGTTTGCCATCCCACTACCATTGTAGGAGCAAATCAGGAGACATAAAAAATTAGCGGTAGCGTGCCTGGCCCTCTAGATAAGTATTGGAGACTGTAATGAAGTTTGAAAAGTCACAGACAGCAATCGACCACCTGACTCCCGAGCAACACCGAATTACCCAGGAGGCGGGCACCGAAAGGCCCTTCACGGGCGAGTACAACGACAACAAGGAGCCTGGCATCTACGTCGACATAGTGTCGGGAGAGCCACTGTTCGCTTCGACGGACAAGTTCGATTCGGGTACTGGCTGGCCCAGCTTCACCAAGCCGATCGTTTCGGCAAACGTGAACGAGGTGCGGGACAGCGCACACGGCATGGTCCGGACGGAGGTCAGGTCAGTACACGCAGACAGTCATCTCGGCCATGTGTTCCCCGATGGTCCTTCCGACCGCGGCGGTCTGCGGTACTGCATCAACTCAGCGTCCCTTCGCTTCATCCCGCGCGACGAGATGGAGTCCGAGGGATACGGTGAATATCTCGATCAAGTAGAGGAGGCTTAACATGCATCAGCGCGCTGTTCTCGCAGGAGGATGTTTCTGGGGCATGCAGGATCTGATCCGCAAGCGGCCCGGCATCATCTCGACCCGTGTGGGTTACACGGGCGGCGATATTCCGAACGCCACGTATCGTAATCACGGCACGCATGCCGAGGGGATCGAGATTGTCTTCGACCCGACAGTGACGAGCTACCGGAACATCCTGGAATTCTTCTTCCAGATCCACGATCCGACGACGCTGAACCGCCAGGGCAATGATCGTGGGCTCTCCTACCGGTCGGGCATCTATTATGTCGACGAGGAGCAGAAGCGCGTCGCCGAGGATACGATCGCCGATGTGGATGCCTCGGGGCTGTGGGATGGCAAAGTGGTGACCGAGGTCCAGCCGGTCGGCGAGTTCTGGGAGGCCGAGCCCGATCACCAGGATTATCTGGAGAAGCGCCCGGGCGGCTACACCTGCCACTTCGTCCGTCCCGGCTGGGTGCTTCCGAAGCGCCAAAAGGTTGACGACGTACAGCCAGCGGCCGGGACCGCGGCGGAATAGGCTTCACTGCCGTTGCCACTGCGCCGGTCCGGTCCGCAATCTTCGTGACCGCGTCGTTCAGCGACGCGGTCATCGAACCCTACTTCAGAGTGACGGCTCGTTCCAGTCAGTCGCCATCGCAACACCAGGATCGCAGATTTATGCCAGACCTCTCGTCCTTTCCGATCACGCAGCGCTGGCCGGCATCTCATCCCGATCGCCTGCAACTCTACGCAGCCCCTACGCCCAATGGCGTCAAGGTCTCGATCATGCTTGAGGAGACTGGCCTGGCGTACGAGCCCCACCTGATCGACATCTCGAACAACGAGTCGAAGGATCCGGCGTTCGTGTCGCTGAACCCGAACGGACGCATACCGGCGATCATCGATCCGGCTGGCCCTGACGGTAGACCCATCGCCTTATGGGAATCCGGTGCGATCCTCCTCTATCTGGCCGACAAGACGGGTCAGTTCATCTCCACCGAACCAGGCCAGCGTTACGAGACCCTAGCGTGGGTGTTCTTTCAGATGTCGGCCATCGGGCCGATGTTCGGACAGCTAGGCTTTTTCCTGCGATTTGCCGGCAAGGACTATGAGGACAAGCGACCTCGGCAGCGCTTTGTTGATGAATCCAGGCGTCTTCTCGGGGTCCTGGATCACCGGCTGGAGGGCCGCGAATGGATTGTCGATGATTACTCGATCGCGGACATTGCGACGTTTGGCTGGGTGAATGCGCTGGTCGAATTCTACGCAGCGGGCGACATCCTCGGCCTAAGCAGCTATTCGAACGTGCAGGCATGGCTCGAACGCGGGCTGGCGCGACCGGCTGTACAGCGTGGCCTGCGAATTCCTGCGAGGCCTGCATGACCATTATCGCCGCATATTATTACAACGAAGGTAAGCGAGTCCGTGAAATCAGGCTCGATGAGCACGTCGAACTAAACGAGAATCGCTCGGGCTTCTGCTGGATCGCGCTTAGCGAGCCCACCGCAGACGAACTCAGCGCGATCCAGACGACGTATAACCTCCATCCTTTGGCGATCGACAACGCCATGCACCCGCTGTGCCCGCCCAAGCTCGAGGTCTACAACGATGAGTTGTACGTCGTCGCCCAGACCGCCGAGCTGGTCGGCGACCGGATCAGCTACGGCAAGATGGCGATCTTCACCGGTCACAATCACCTTATCACCGTGCGGCACGGCAATGCCGGAGCGCTGGGCAAACTTCGGGAGCAACTCGAGGCATCGCCGACGCAGTTCGGCAAGGGTGTCGACTATGTGCTGCACGCGATCTTGCACCGAGTGGTCGACCAGTATCTGCCCATCTTCGAAATGATCGAGGACGACGTCCTGGCGATGGAGCGACGGTCGCTGCACGATTTCCTCGGGCCAGAAGAGGTGGCGCGAATCTTCGAACTAAGGTCCGAACTCACGCGGTTCCAGCGCACGCTCGGGGCTATGGCCGAGCTGGTGCGAAAGCTCGTTCGCGGCCACTTTCCCTGCATCAGCGCCGAAATGACACCATATTTCCACGACGTCGCGGACCATGTCCACCGCGTGCAGTCCATGGTCGACGGCCTCCTGCTTGTCCTGTCCACGGTCTTCGAGGCCAGCAGCCTTCTGGAAGCGCAAAGGATCGGTGTGGTCACTCGCCAGCTCGCGGCCTGGGCGGCGATCTTGACGGTCCCGACGGCGATCGCCGGAATATATGGCATGAACTTCAAGCACATGCCGGAACTGGACACGCCATATGGCTACTTCGTCGTGCTCGGAGTGATAGCGGTGTTCTGCCTTCTCCTGTTCATGCGCTTCAAGAAGGCCAAGTGGCTATGAGTAACGCACTTCGCGAGCTTCTCCGTCCGCCGAGTCACAGCGCGCTTTGTGCGCGAGCGTGTCCAATCCAGTTCAAGATGAAGGTGCTTCCATGACCTCCCAGGTGACCGACGTTCTAGAAGCAGTCCAGTCATTCATCGCCAACGGCTATGACCGCGAATACCGCGTCAAGGACGGCAATCTCGTCGATCTCGAACTAGGGTCAACCCTCGATGCATGCAGCATTCGCGTCGATGCGGCGTTGCGCCTCGAGAGCGGGGACGACGGCGAAGATGCCTCCAACATCTACGCGATCACCGATCCGGCGACAGAGCATAAAGGCCTGTTGATCGACGTGTTCGATGAAATCTGCTACCGCGACCCAGTTCAAGAGTCGGGACCTCAATGTAGAAGAAGTTGACTAACGAGCATTCGCGTCATCCGATCAAGCAAGCTGGAGACATTTATGAAAGCCATTGGTTACAAGGTTCCGGGACCCATCGCCGCGGATGCCGCGCTGGTCGACATCAATCTGCCTCGGCCTGTCGCTGCAGGATACGATATCCTGGTTGAGGTGAAGGCCGTCTCGGTCAACCCGGTCGACTACAAGGTCCGCAACAGCACGCCGCCGGCAGATGGCGATTGGAAGGTGCTGGGATGGGATGCCGCCGGGATTGTGCGCGAGGTCGGCCCCGACGTCACGCAGTTCGAGTTAGGCGACGAGGTCTATTATGCCGGATCGATCACACGGCCCGGTACCAATGCGGAGTTCCATCTCGTCGACGCCCGGATTGTCGGTCACAAACCTGCGTCGCTCTCCTGGGCGGAAGCGGCGGCGCTGCCGCTGACGACGTTGACGGCCTGGGAGGCGATGTTCGACCGCCTGGACGTGGCGAAGCCCGTACCCGGTGCGGCGGAGGCGATCCTCATCATCGGTGGCGCGGGCGGGGTTGGGTCGATCGCCGTCCAGATCGCGCGACAGCGCACGGACCTCACCGTCATCGCCACAGCCTCTCGACCGGAAACCCAAGAGTGGGTAAGAGGGCTTGGTGCTCACCACGTCATCGACCATTCTCGTCCGCTCGCGCCACAGATCGCCGAACTCGGCATCGGTGCTCCCGCTTTCGTCTTTTCGACCACACATACCGAGCAACATGTCGCCGACATCGCCGAACTGATCGCCCCACAAGGACGGTTCGGACTGATCGACGATCCCAAGGCATTCGATATCATGGTTTTCAAGCGCAAGGCGGTGTCGATCCACCACGAGCTGATGTTCACGCGGTCGATCTACGGCACGCCCGACATGAATGAGCAGGGCGAGATTCTGGATGCGATGGCAGCGCTGGTTGACGACGGCAAAATCCGCACGACGCTGACCCGGCGACTGTCGCCGATCAATGCCGCCAATCTGAAGACGGTGCATGCACTGATCGAAAGTGGCGCGGCTAAAGGCAAGATCGTCCTCGAAGGCTTCTAACGACCGCGATCGCCAAACATCTTGTCCAACCTCAAAAAGCCGAACGGGTTATGCCCCAGCGATGAGAATCCCATGACCAAATCTATTGCCACCGCCTCGATCAACCGCGAAACCGCAGTCGCCCTCATCGACGCGGCGCTCGCTGCGGCCCGTGCCATCGGCATCCCGGCTGCCGTCGCCGTCGTCGACGCCACCGGTAACCTGCGCGCGTTCGAGCGCACCGACGATGCGCCGTTCCTTACCGTCGATGTTGCCATCGACAAGGCCTGGAGTTCCGCCTCGTTTGGGTTCCCGACCCATGTCTGGAACGACTATGTGACCAACGATCCAAAAGTGGCGCCGCTAGCCTATCGCCCTCGGATGGTCGCTGTCGGCGGCGGTTATCCGATTCTGGAGGATGGGAAGTTGATCGGCGGCATAGGCATCTCCGGAGGCAACTATCAGCAGGATCAGGATGCGTGCGTCGAGGCACTCATGAAAATCGGGTTCCAGTTGCCAGCCTGACGACTGTGAGGCCATCACCGGTGGTAATGGCCAACAGATCCAACCTTTGAGAGGCCTAATGATGGAAGCGTTCGTCGTCTTTACGCGGGAAGAAACCAGCGACCCACATGCACTCGCAACCTATTCTGCAGGCGTCGGACCATCGTTCGATGGTCACAACGTTACCTTTCTCGCCGCTTATGGCGCGATCCAGCATTTGGAGGGGCCGCCCATCGAAGGGGCCGTAATCTTGCGTTTCCCGACGATGCAGGCCGCTCGCGACTGGTATGACAGTCCCGCCTACCAAACCATCGCTGCTCAACGCTTTGCCGGTTCCCGTTACCGCGCCTTTATCATTGAAGGGCGGCGGTGACATACCGACAGAAGCACTTCGGCGCTGACCACGAGGTATCGGCGTGTGAACTCGCATCTTGGGAATCTGTGGGGGGGACCAAGACAGCGGCGCTAGGGGCTCATATCGTCGATCGGATCAGAGAGTTGCTCGGCGAGAATGGGTTATCTATTGCCGAGCTGACGGAGCGGAGCCGCCCTCTCCCAACGGATTGATTCAATCGTTGACGCTCCTCCTATCCGGATCCGGGTTTTCGCACGCTGATCAACAGAGTTACAGCGCGCAACGCCTGTAGTGGGCATCAGGGGATGGGTGGCAATCAGGATGATTGCCCACCTTCCAACGATTAACCTTGCTCAAGTTGCTTCACTAGTCGCTCCGCGTCGAGATGGAAGTCCGAGAAAACAATGCTACCGCCAGCGTCGATAACCGTAAACCACGGAGTTCCTCGTGTGCGGTAGTCTTCCATGAAGGTTGGAAACGGCGAGCCGGTCGGTTGCTCGTCGTGACCGAAAACGATAGGAAGCTCATACTTGAGCTGGTTCACGCGCAACTTCTCGAAGGTATTCTCATGCGTTCCTTCGAAGACGGTCTGGATCACTGCGAACCCCACGTCTTTTGAGCTCAACGCTGCATGCAACTTTTGTAGCGTCGGAAACCCATGCAAATGGCAACCTTGGCACCAATGCTGTAAGGCAAACAAGATTTTCGGGCCGGGCCCGATATCTGACAGTTTGAACGGCGCGATACTTTCCCCATCTTTGCCAATCCATTTTTGCACCCGCAGCTCAGGCGCTTGTCGTTCGATCTCGTTCATCTGATCCTCCAACCCCGATACAGAAGCTTAGTGGATGATCGCGCGTCGCGACGGTGCGCGAACGTCCGACCTTATTTTCCCTATTTCCTGAAGCCAGAATAGATCAGATCGACATTTCGTCCTTAATATACTCAAGCTGCCGGCGAGCGCGAACTGGGCAACCATGCGCTGGTGAGCCTTGAGCTTTGCACGCTGCCCATCCGTTTGAGAGCGAACCTGCAACTTCCGCTCCGCATACCGCAGATCAGCGTACGCAGCCTTGGGGTTATCTACCCTATAGCCATTGGGTATTGGGAATCATGCTGGCCTGACGCTATGTTCGATACGCGATTTTTTACGATGATAGAGCATCTGTATCTGATTTTTAGTCGATTGGCTTATTCGGCGGATGTGCGGGCAAATGCTTTACGCAGAGTACTGAAATGAAGGCCGGCTTCGGTCTGCCGTATCGAGCAAGAGGGGTCACTATGGTCACCAGAGGTTTCACCGGTCGCGGTTCAGGCGACCAGTCCGATCGGATTCCGCCAGGTCAGCATCTGGTGGAGGATTTCCCTGTTCTGTCGGCCGGCCCTACGCCGAGGGTAGAGCCCTCCGACTGGAAATTCACAGTCAAAATTGGTCCGAAGCCCGTCAAAACGTGGAATTGGGGCGAATTCAACACTCTACCAAAGACCCAGGTGACAAAGGATATTCACTGCGTCACCTCTTGGTCCAAACTGGATACCGTTTGGGAGGGTGTACTCATTGAAGACATCCTTGCAGATGCAGAGCTTGATCGGCCTACCGATTTCGTCTTGGCGCACTGCTACGATAATTATTCGACAAACGTCCCTCTGACGGATCTGCTTTCCGGGAAAGCGATGGTCGCCCTCAGTTATGCGGGCAAGCCACTTTCCCGCGATCATGGGGGGCCGGCGCGTCTTCTAGTGCCGCACCTTTACTTCTGGAAATCCGCCAAATGGGTGAATGCGCTGCAATTCACGACGCGTGACGAGGCCGGCTTTTGGGAGCTGCACGGCTATCACATCTACGGCGATCCGTGGCGCGAACAACGATACACCCATGACTGAAAACGAAGCGCAAGTCCGTTCGTGGCAATCATGCGTGATCGACGACATCATCCAGCAAACACCGAGTATCAAGAGCTTCTTCCTTCGGTTGAGCAAGCCGTTCGCGCACACCGCAGGTCAGCACGTCGATATCCGGCTGACCGCGCCCGACGGCTACAGTGCAATGCGCAGCTACTCGATCGCGTCATCGGCAGTTTCGACCCCGATCGTCGAGATAGCTATCGAGCGCATGCCGGATGCCGAAGTTTCGCCGTTTTTTCACGACATCGCGGCGATTGGTGACGAAATCGAAGTTCGCGGTCCGCTCGGTGGCCATTTCCTTTGGCCTGAGCCTGCCATAGATCCGGTTCTGTTGATCGGGGGAGGCTCCGGCCTCGTGCCGTTGATGGCAATGATCCGGCAGCGCCGCGCATTGGCCCAAGCCGTTCCGACAGCGTTGCTCCTGTCCGCACGAACCGCCGAGGACGTTCTCTTCTCAGAAGAACTTCATTGCATCGAAATCAGCGATCCGGCGTTCGTCCTGGCGCTCGCGATTACGCGCGAGAAACCGGTTCGCGCATCGGACTTTGCGCGACGGATCGACGGCATGATGGTCCAAGAAATTCTAACCAGGCTTCAGGGAAAGCCGACGCAAGTGTTCGTCTGCGGGTCTAACGGATTCGTCAACATCGCAACCGATAGCGCGCTGCTGGCGGGCTTGGACGCCTCCATCATCAAGACGGAGCGCTACGGGGGCTAGCGGCGCGAGCTATCTCACGTCGCGCCGATCGTAGACGTGCGCCCTGGGAAGCTTTGGCGATCAACGTGAACCGTTTTGCCGAACACAGTCTTCGTACCCCCCGGCCTCTAGAACGCCTTCGCTCGCGATACCTGGCTCGACATCAAGCTCAATTTGAAAGTTCCTGCACTATCCGTCGTCCTGATATGCTCGACCAGCATGATGGGCGATTCGAGCGGGACCGCTTCCGTCCCAATCGAGGCTCGGTTACCTTAGAGCATCGGCTCGGCGCTACAGGAGGCGCGTGCGGCCTCTGCCTGGCGGTGAAAGCACTTTGGGCCATGTCGCCTGGATAGCGGCCAATCGTCAGCATCTGCTCCGATGTCGGCCAAGGTGCAGTCGCCATCTTTGAACGCCGCGAATTGGAGATCAACGCCATGACAGCGATCCGCGTGCAACTGCCGGAGATGCAATATGACAACTGATGTATTGCTGTACACCACGAATTGGTGCCCGTTCTGCCGCCGAGCGAAGGCGCTCCTCAAGGAAAAGGGCGTGCGATGGAAGGAGCTCGATATTGAGGCGGATCCGGCTCACCGGCAGGCCATGGCGGAAGCGTCGGGGCGAAGCTCCGTGCCGCAGATCTTCATCAATGGCACCCTTATCGGTGGCTCCGATGAGCTATTCGCGCTCGATGTCAGAGGCGAGCTCGACAAACTTCTCGGGCGCAACCCGCCTGCCACCTGAGGAGGTGCGGCTTGGGGCAGCCAGCCCGCGAGCCTTCGCCGGTTGATGAATACAAAAGGAGAGTCCGTTGGTCTCAGCCATCTGGAAAGACACTACTATCGCCACAAGCGACGAAACAGTCATCGTCGAGGGAAATCACTACTTCCCACCGTCAGGAGTCGACCTGAGCCTGCTTGAGATGAGCCCGCACACATCTGTCTGTCCGATCAAAGGCGCCGCGCGCTTCTTTCATGTTCGCGCGGGTGACGCGCTCAACGTGAACGCCGCTTGGACCTATCCCGCCCCCACTCCGGATGCCGAGGGTATCCGGGATTACATCGCTTTCTGGAAAGGCGTGGACGTTGCCTAGCAGACTGGACGGACGACTTCGCTGATAGCCATGCGGGCGCCGACATCTCAATTATCCTGCCCACCCCGGGCCTCGTCGGCTGCAGGAATCTGCCCGGCACCTTAGCGCGACCCGGCACTGGCGGTCTCGCACCCGCCGCGCCTCTGTTCTATCAATAAGGATGGATGACATGGAGCATTCCGAGTTCGATGCCGCTTTCGCGAAGCTTGCGGAGGGATACAGAGAAGGGACTTATGAAGGCCGGCGTTTCAGCTTGATCGTCCGGCGATCTGGGGACGGACGTCGCAACAGTCTGTTCGCCAGGGAGTTGGACGGGACTGACATTGTCAGCTTCAACCTCTTCCGCGTTACATCAGATAGGACATTGTTGAAGCCGTGCGAAATGTCCGCCGAAAAGGTCGTAGCGTTCGTGCTGGAGTTCCGACCGGACACCTGACGGGCAGAAGAAGATCCCGGCCAACCGGCGCGCCTGCGACGGCCGGCTATCTAAGGCTGCGCAAGCCTATAGCCGCAGCTCATTGCACTTCGTCTGGCGAGGAATTCAACATCGATACGTCGCCATCCGCGGGGATATCGGTACAGGCGCCCGTGTAAGCCAGATTGAGAAATCCTAAGCGATGACTAACACCAATGACGCCACCCTTCCGACACATTCTATTCTTGAGGAATGCACAGCGATGGCTGTCGTCAACGCTCTGAAGATTATTCTGAAGAACAGCTACGCGATCTACCTTAAGACAAAAAATGCCACTCGGGCGCATCCCGCCCCTACTTCAGGGACTTTCACTTGCTTCTCGCTCTGTCACTCACAGCATCGGCACGCCCATGACGCATGGTATCCAGGCCTCATAATTTTCCCATATAACCTTCTTGTCTTTTGCGCACCCAGAAAGACTCGAGGCTTTAACTGGACAGATGAGCCCTCGAGGGTAGTGTTCACCTGATTGGCTTTCTCATATCTGATGTTGATTCGCACAGTGTGCCAACCAGGTGATAGTTTCAAAAAACCTGCGCTTCAGAGCGAATTAGACGATCTTCGATAAGAGCGATCCGCCTCAAAATCCAAAACATCTAACATTGTCCTAGAGCCATATTTGTACCTAGTACTATGGCGCTCCCATTAACACATTTGATGATGCACAGAAAACTTAGCTCATGATAGCTTTCAGCTAACAGCTATTCGGAAGCCCGAAAGGATTCAACCGTTTAAGCGTGAACCGTCGATTATAAATACTTTCGTAAGTTAGCTTTAAAGGACGCTTTTAGTCCTTGTAAATACGCATTACGACTCCACAGCTACCAAATCCATACGGCGCCAGCAACCATTAAAACACCCGACACTACTAAAACAATAGTAGAGGCGCGATTGCTGCCTTTCAAAGTATGACCAACACCCACATCCATAACTAGGTGTCGAATTCCGGCTACGAGATGATAAATAAATGAAGAGTATACCAACCAGAAACTAACTTTGCCGAAAGGTGAAGAAAAAATCTCCTTGACTTCATTAAAACCCTTTTCTGACTCCAACGATTTGCTCAGCATATACAGTATCAGTCCCAGAAAAATAAAGAGCATAATTCCTGAAATCCGGTGCAGAATCGATGTAAGCGCCGTGAGAGGAAGCTGAATGGTTCGAATATCAAGATTAACCGGCCGCTTTTTATTCATTTTGACTCCAGTCAACAATTCTAGTGGGGGATTTCAGTTTTCGATCTCATTCATCATAGCAGCTGTAACAAAAATAAAGAAGCATGGACGACTCTCAATGAGTTTATTTCGCTATGGTTTAGACTATGTTCAAATGGCGATTCAGCGTTTAATTGGTTTTGGGAAAAAAGAAGAGTTTAAGGAAATTTTGGCAATTTTAAGAAGGCAGAAGCCTGATAGGATAAGGGTTCTGTGAAATTTGTCGTGTACAGAGCTCTTTTTTATATAGACTACCTTCCAGCGATAGAATTTCTATTTTTCTGACCAAATCAAACCAGACGCTATTATCTGAGTTTTGATAACAATCACTAATAATTTTTACTAGTGCGAGTGGACCATCACTTCTGATGAGTACAACATCACCTACTCTTATCTCCTTTTGAAATTTTTGAGGTTGACCTCCGTCATTAGGCCATTGATCTCCTAAACCAATAACCCCTTTTTCTTTAAGGATTTTTTTTACTTCATTACGGTTAACAGCTTCTCTATCACCAGGGTGAAGCTGCATATGCCAAAAGTTCATTATATTTTCCAATATTCAATATTTATTCTTAAACCGATTTATTCTGCTGACTCACAAACACATCATAAACAATATGTGCAAACTGCCTCATCTTGGCAGGATCGCTGAGTAACTGATTGGTTTGCTCTGTATTGGCTTCATGGCTATCTAGTACGGCATCATAAAGCGCCGTATCAAACTCACCCAGCATCGCTTGTTCACGTGTGTTGTTACGAATCTGTTTTTCAATACGTGTATTCTCAGACATCTTATCTACTACGGTATGCACATAGTTGATCATGTCCTTATCGGTCAGGTTATCCGTCACAAACAAGTCATTCACACGATTCAAAATGACAGACAAGAAATCCTCTTTCTTCTCTTTTGCCTTCGCCGTCCCAATATCATTGCCCGGCTCAATCTTGTGCTCTGTGCTATTAGCTTGTAGCTGAATATCCTGCTGACGCAGCTTCGATAGACGGTAATGGGTCATAGTCACATTACTTAAATCAACCTCATCATCTTGCATGGCTTGCTCACGCAGTAATGGTCTTAAATTACGTGCGAACAAACTCAGCTTTTCAAGGTCCTTGTCATCAAAGGCAACGATCTGAGAAATAAACTCATAGAAACGTGTAAAACTGCCCAAATCCTTTTTAAAGATTTCTAAGACTTCACGTTCTTTCTTGGCTTCAGCAAACTCTTTTTCTGCATTGGCAATCAATACAGGCTCATTGGTACGCTGAGTAATCTCTAGACGCTGTTTAGTGACCTCATAGTCCACTACGGCGCTGTTATAACGAAGTTGCCAACGTTGCATGGCAGGCTTACAGATATTCGCCACGGCGGCAGGTGATTTATTCTTGGCATAGAAAGCCTCAACAAACTGCTCGACTTCACTTGTGGTAAATATCCCTGCCAATTTCAGCTTTTCAGATAAGTCATACACTTGATCTGGGTTGGATACATCCGCCAGTTCAGCCGTTTGATAATACGGTTGGAAAGCATCTAAGATATCTTGTGGCTCGTTAAAGAAATCTAAAACAAACGTGCCTGACTCCGCCTTAGCAGGATAAGTACGGTTTAAGCGTGATAGCGTTTGTACGCACTCTACACCACCAAGCTTTTTATCCACGTACATGGCACACAATTTCGGTTGGTCAAAGCCCGTCTGATACTTATTCGCCACAATCATTACTTGGTAATCATCACTGTCAAAGGCTTTACGCATTTCACGCCCTTTGAGGTTTGGATTCATATTGCTTTCAGTGAACTTCTGACCAATCAAATGGCTGCTATCGGTGTCATTCTCGTTAAACTCAACTTCACCCGAAAATGCCACCATTGCTTGGATATTGGTGTACTTCTGTTCTGCCACGTATTTATCAAAGGCTTGCTTATAACGCACCGCTTCTTTACGTGAACTAGTGACGACCATAGCCTTAGCTTGACCACCGAGTAAGCCCATGACATTGGCTTTAAAGTGCTCAATGATAATGCGTACCTTTTGCGAGATATTATGATCGTGCAAGCGTACCCATTGATTCAGCTTGATTTTGGCTTTCTTGGCATCGACAGTATCGTCTTTTTCTTCGATCTTCTGTTTGAGCTTATAAATCACTTTATAGTTGGTGTAGTTTTTCAGTACATCCAAAATAAAGCCTTCTTCAATCGCCTGACGCATCGAATAAACATGATAGGCTTCAGGCTTATTGGTCTTGGATGCTGGCATGCTTGGATCAGGTAAACGACCAAACAATTGCAAGGTTTTATCTTTCGGCGTTGCTGTAAAGGCATAGAAGCTTAAATTTTCACTGCCCTTACGTGATGCCATCACCGCATCTAGAATATCCTCAGAAGAGAGTTCTTCATCGTCCTGACGCTCTTCAAACATCAAGGTTTCTTTCAATTGACGTGCGGTAGAACCACTTTGCGATGAATGCGCTTCATCAGCAATCACAGCATATTTACGCTGTTTCAGATTCGCGCTGTTTTCAATCGCACGCAGTACAAATGGGAAAGTCTGAATGGTGACAATAATAATCGGCTGCGCCATTTCCAAGGCTTTTGCCAATTTCTCTGATTTTGAGCCTTCACCTTCTTTATTGTTAATCCGACCAACCACACCATCAGCATGTTCAAACTGGTAAATCGTATCTTGAAGCTGTGCATCTAAGATGGTGCGATCCGTCACCACAATCACCGAATCAAACATCTTTTTATTGTTGTGATCGTATAAGGTCGAAAGCTGATGCGCCGTCCATGCAATCGAGTTGGATTTACCCGAACCTGCACTATGTTGAATCAGGTATTTTTGTCCTGTGCCTTCCTCTACGGCGGCATCAATCAGTTTGGTGACCACATCCCACTGATGATAACGAGGGAAGATTAAAGCTTCTTTCTTAAATTTCTTGCCTTCCCAATCTTCTTTTTCATCAATTTGTAGATGGATAAAGTTGCCAATGATATTAAGTAAATGGTCAGGGCTTAAAACTTCATTCCACAGATATTGAGTGGCGTATTGATTGACATCATCAGGTACATCATTGCCTGCACCTTGTTCCTTTGTGCCTTTGTTAAATGGTAGGAAGTAAGTACTGTCACCCTGCAAATGCGTGGTCATATAGACTTCAAACTGACTCACGGCAAAATGTACCAATGCACCACGCTTAAAGGTCAGCAAGGGTTCAGGTTTATTGGTTTCAGGGTCTTTGGCTAATCGAGTTTTACGGTATTGGCTCATTGCCTGTTGTACCGCTTGCTTAAACTCTGACTTAAGCTCCATAGTGACCACAGGAAAGCCATTAATAAACAGCACTAAGTCAATCCGCCATTTTTTGGCTTGTTTGCCTGTGCTCTCGAGTTCTTGTTTATTGGCATATGGGCTATAGACCAATTCAGGCACTAAGCGGAAAATGTTCTTTTTGTAGTTGTCATTCAGTTCAGGGTTTAAACCATGTTCGGGTTTAAATTGGCAAAATGAAAAACGTGTACCACGGGTACGCAGTCCATGACGGAGTACACCTAATGTCCCAAAACGGCGTGAGTCGGCATCGGTGGCATTGATGTCGGCTTTTTTGAGTTGAGCTAAGACAGCATCTAAAAAATGTCGTTCGGTGTCATTGGGGAAAATACCCTTAAACTTGTTCCACTGCGCCTCTTGGGTACTTTGCACAAACTGTAAGAGGTCGGCTTCATATAAGGCATGTTCACGGTGATAGTCTTTGCCTGAACCGAGTTTCCAACCCTGCGTCTGCATTTGGGCAATGATGTCTTGTTGGAAGATGGTTTCTAACGTTACATCCGTTCTCATATTTTCCCTATTCCCCTAAACCTTAAATTCTCTTAATCTTTAAACTATCTATTTAATCTATTTGCCAAATTGGATAGCTTTGCCAATCGGTAGGAAAGCCCATCCATGTTTTTGAAATATTTGGATGCGTCTTCAGTAGCTCAATCAATCGTTTACGCCATGTATGCTGTGGCGCGATCTTATCCATAAAGTGCAATAAAAACAACAAGCTATTATAGATTTTACGGTCTGCTGAAATGATTGGATCAAAGTTGCATTGCTGTGCTAAGCCAAAAGGCTTATTACGCGGTTTAGCAATGGTTTTGGTAAACTTACGATTCCACAAACGTGAATGATGCGCACAGGTATTTCTTAAATAGACAAAGTGCTGTAACAGTCCTTCAAACTGTTTTTCGTCACACTCGAAATGCTGTGAAATTTCGGCACGGGTTTTCTTCGGTGCAAGTAATTGATACCACTTGGACAGTTGTCCAAAGCTCATCACTTCACAGGTTGCCCAAATTGGCGGTAATTCTGGTTCATTATAGGTACGTTTATAGTGTTCAATAAACACTTCATCGGCACGATTGATCTCAGTTGTTAATGACTCGAATAAGCGTTGCCATTGATATGGCGGTTTAAAGTATTGTCCATCTAAATAGGCATGACAGCCATGACGATGCGCCAATTCATAAGCAAAGCGTGTCCGTACCGCAACTTCTAGGCGTTCTATGGCATCTAATATCAGTAGGCGTAATTCACGGTCAAAGATATACAGTTCTAAGACTTGTTCAAACTGGGTATTGGGTTTAAAGCAATGTGGTGAATGGCTTTCTTCAAAAGGTAGCCAATATGCACCTAAGCGATAATAATTAATTTGTTGTAAGTAAAATTGTGCCTGTTGTTCATCCTGAAACTGCATACCACGGGCTTTGAGCAGTTCAATTTGTTCGGCAAAGGTTTTGGCAGGTTTATTAAATGTTTTCATGCTATGCCCCTGCTTTTATATTTTAAGGGCTTTAGAAACAAGTAACCCGACAGTTTGAGGAGCAATTTCGTGCCTAGCCTTGTCGGGTGTTGTTGAGCGTATAGTGCGATATATTGCGCCGTATTGCAATGACTTTTTGTAGCCATGATCGTTACAATGGGTTGCAGGCACTTTACGCTCAGATCCGTCATACTGCTAAATCCTGTTGTGGATTTTGCCAATTCCGAACGTCAATCTTACCTGTCACCGCAGATGAAATTAGAGCTGTACGGCGTTCTTGCATCAATTGAATAGCTGATTCAGATTTGTTCATTAATAACTCACTTTTTATTAAATACTGATTTAAGTATTCGGTAATCGTGAATTGTTCTTTCAAAGGTGGTAAACAGAATTCAAAATTATTTAAAAACTCAGATGGAACTCGTTTTAAACCACCTGCACCAGTCATTGAACCTACACCCAACTCCATAAATTGATCTTCTTGTAAACGGTAATATAAAAATTGAGAATCAACTTTACTATTTGATCTCAATACATATATTTCAGAAGATCCAAAACCTATGCCATTTTTCAAACCACTAGCAATGACCATATTTTTATTTTCAAAACATGGGGTCACCTTAGCTAAAAGTAAATCGCCATCTCTAAAATATGTATAACCACCTATCACTTCAGAAATAGGCTTCTCTTCATCTTTAATCAAACTATCAAGTTTCAATTTTTCCATTGGAACAAAAGTACAAAGCCTATTATCAGTATTCAACAATTCACTTTTTTTAGGCGTCAGTTCTGCGACATATTTAATTTTAGTAGTTTCCCAATGCTCAGGTACTTGCCCTAACCATTCCACACCTGAATCTTTCATCGCAACATCAGGATTTAAACCTTTGGTCACCGCATGACTAATCACTGCTTGGCGTTTTTCTTTTAACAGTTCAATCAGCTTTTTTTGCTTTTCAATCAAGCTATCAATTTTTGCAGTTTCATGGTCGAGGAAATTAGCGATTTGGATTTGTTCACTTTTTGATGGCAACCAAATATCTGATGCTCTTAAAATTGCCTGAGTGATACTAAAAACTTTAACGCCTTTTACTGCTAATTGAATTTGTGATCTAAACTCTTTCGAATCGAATAAATAGGCATAGAAACGGCTTGAAGTAGGATCTTTAGGCTTAGCAATAATTGTATGGTAGCCCGCAAAAACCTGCTCATTATTTACAAGATGAGTAAAGTTTCCTGAACCTTTTAAATCTTCAGAAGTATCTGCAAATACAAAATCACCTTTGTTTAACAGTGCATTATCTGAAGTTTTAAGATAGCTTACATTGACGCATTTTAAGTCATGTTTTAGGGGATCAACTTCAAAACCAAATTTAGAATGGACTTCCCCATAACTTACACATGGAATGCCTTCATCTTCTAAATTTTCTTTAGTAATGGTTAAACCTTTATTGAAGTCAAATAAATATCTTAATTTATTTAAATGCCAATTCGCTGGAATACTTCCCAACCAATCTATACCTGAATCTTTATATTCAGCATATTTCTGATACTTTGCCATTGCATTCACCATTACGAATGCACCTCTTGAAGCAACGCCATAATCTCACTGCTCACCGCATCTAAATCCGCATCAATCTGGGCTAAATCTCGTGGCGGTTCATACACATAAAAATGACGGTTAAACGGAATTTCATAACCCACAATACCGATTTCGGCATCTTGCGTATCACGCTTATCGGCATTGATCCACGCATCCGCGACATGCGGTTGTACTTCACGCTTAAAGTAAGACTCAATTAAATCAGTCGTGCTAACATTTGGATTTAAAGCAATATTTTCCGCATCACGCAAATCACCATCTTGCACAAACTCAACCACTTTGCCGCCATACTCAAACTGACCATATAAAGGATTGGCTTTCGTCTTTAAGACTTTATTGATGACAGGTTCAGCATCAGCATTTTTCCAAGTAATGGCATCTAAGAACTGCTTTTTCTCTTTGGTTTCTAGCTTCACAGACGCATCTTTTAAGGCTGTTTTCAGCACATCATCAAAGGCATTAAAGTCGTCAAACTGCGCCGTGCCAATCTTGGCTTGTAAGGCTTGGGCTTTGGTGAGTAAAGCACGTTGTTCTAACCACAATTTTGGCTCTAACAGCGTTTTAATGTCTTTTTCTTTGAGTTCGCTAAATTCGGCTTTAATCAGCGCACGGATTTCCGTTTCATATTCGGTTAATTCGCCGTAGCTGTCAGCTGTCCATGTGTCTGCATATTGGCTATACAAAGTCTGCATCACCGCATTAAATGGCTTAGGCGCAAAACATAGGCTTTCGATGCGTTCATCGGTCAGTTGTGCTGATAAACGCAACGGACGCTCAATGGTCACACGGCGGTAGCCAAATTCATAACTGTTAAAAATCTTACTGGCAAAGGTTTTGCTCGTTTCTGTTTTTGGACTTGCTGATTGACGACCACGGTTCGATTTTACATCAAGAGGTTTATCCAGTTCACGTGCGTCCATCACTTCAAACGCACCAAAACTTTGGGTAATCATTTTAATGTCGTCTTCGCTCATTTCGTTACGCTTCGAGCCAAGCGATTTACGCATTTTGCTATACAGGTTACTGCCATCAATCAGTTGAACCTTGCCTTTACGCTCGGCATCTTTTTTATTGGTCAATAGCCATACATAAGTGGCAATGCCCGTGTTATAGAACATATCGGTTGGTAGAGCGACAATCGCCTCTAACAAATCTGCCTCTAAGATATAACGACGGATTTCACTTTCACCACTGCCTGCACTGCCTGTAAAGAGTGGTGAACCATTGAGAATAATCCCGATACGACTACCTTGACCATTATCGCCTTGATCACGCATTTTGCTAATGAGGTGCATGAGGAACAATAACGAACCATCCGATACACGTGGTAAACCTGCACCAAAACGACCATCAAAGCCTTTTTGCTCATACTCAGATTTAATGACGTCTTCAATCTTTTTCCAATCCACACCAAATGGCGGATTGGATAGCATGTAGTCAAATTTATCTGTGCTCAGTTGGTCATTCGACAGTGTATTACCCAGCTTAATGTTCTGTACGTCCTGACCTTTAATCAGCATGTCGGCTTTACAGATGGCGTATGACTCTGGGTTTAACTCTTGACCAAAGACACGGATCACCGCATCAGGATTATGCTCACGGACATATTCTGTACCCGACGATAAAAAGCCACCCGTACCCGCCGTTGGATCGTACACCGTACGGATAATGCCTTCTTGGTTTAATAGGTCATCATCTTCACCAAAGACCAAGCCCGTAGTTAAACGCACGATATCACGTGGGGTAAAGTGTTCGCCTGCGGTTTCATTCGAGCTTTCTGCAAATCGGCGGATTAACTCTTCAAAGACCAAACCCATTTCATGATTCGATACAGCTTTATAACTGAGGTCAGTCGTTCCAAATTTTTGCACGACTTTATAAAGCAGGTTGGCATCGTCGAGTAAGCCAATGAACTCATCAAACTTAAAGTGCTCAAAAATCTCACGGGCATCTTTAGAGAAGCTTTGGATATAACTGCTGAGGTTGGCACGAATATCTTTTTGCCCAAGGCTTGCTAAATCAAGTTCAGAAGTATTAAAAAACTTCTGTTCTGATGCTGCCTTAAGAATCATCTTTTCTTTGGCTTCTTCAGGCAGTGGCATTGTTTTTACTTTTTCATAAGCTGCCAACACATCAGCTTTATTTGGGGCTAATACACACTCTAAACGGCGTAATAGCGTAAATGGCAGGATCACACGACCGTATTGAGATTGTTTGAAATCACCACGTAGCAAATCGGCTACTGTCCAAATAAAGGCTGCTACTTGTGAAAAATTATTGTTTGTCATGCGCAAAAATACCGCTCGCCCTAAGGCTTTAAAAATTTGAAATCTATACGGTTGATTGTGCCTGATTTACAACGTAATTTGCTAGCGATAGACTGTACAAAAGAATATTAATTCGTATGCCTATGGGTTTTTTAAGTATTATTGAAAATAAAGAAATTTACAGTTTTATACTGAATGATGAGCAATGGGACAGACTCAAAAATAAACATAAAACTTTAAATATACATATGCCCTGCTGTAAGACTCCTGCCATACCCAAAAAGAGCAAACTCGGTACACAGTATTTTGCCCATCACCCCTCTAGTACGTGTAGTGTTCATACTGGCGAAAGCCGTGAGCATCAGTTCTGTAAATATCTCATCTTAAAATACTTGCATGAAAATGGATGGACTGTAACACCTGAATATCGTGGGCAAACTCCCTCGGGTGAAACATGGATTGCAGACATTTATGCCGAAAAAAATAAGGCAAAAATTGCCATTGAGATTCAGTGGTCACCTCAAAGCATTGAAGAACCCAAGCGCCGTCAAGAAA
Source organism: Acinetobacter sp. ACNIH3 (assembly GCF_002918965.1). Classification (NCBI taxonomy): domain Bacteria; kingdom Pseudomonadati; phylum Pseudomonadota; class Gammaproteobacteria; order Moraxellales; family Moraxellaceae; genus Acinetobacter; species Acinetobacter sp. ACNIH3. The sequence continues at coordinate 24,075 of NZ_PQLP01000008.1, forward strand.
AGTATATTGCTTCGGGTATTCGTACCGTCTGGTTTATGCGTACAACGCCAAAGAATAAATGGAATGTTTTAGATTATCAGAGCTATGAACTGCCTGTATTTTGTATTTGGCTCAATCGAGAGCATCATCAACTCATCACAAGTGGCGCATTTTACAATTGGGATGAATCTGATTTAGTTGAAATTGAGTTTATAAATTTTTTTAAAGCTCTGATGTCTGGCAATGTGCAATACTCATTAAAACCCAATGCCGCTCGATCACTTCAATTTGCAATGAATACAATCCAATGTTGGAAGTGTAAAAAACCCACCAATACCATTATGGAAGTGAATTACTTTATACCGCACGCAAACGGATTTACCAAAATATACCGTCTAGATATTGAAGATCTTTCACACGAACATATCGAGATTATTAATCACCCCAACCTCATCACGTCCTATCAATATGGGCTGATAAAAAAACGTTTTAGTAAGACACGAGGTGAAGCCTATCTATCTAACGGATGTGTTCATTGTGATGCTTTACAGGGCGCATTTTTTGCGCATCATGAGTATGACTCTCAAAATATGAAATACAGTCATTTTATCGACGTTAAAATTGATCCTGACAGCAAAATTGATGGGCTTTGGTTTTACCTGGAATAATGTGTTATCTCCAAAACTCTACACTGTTAATCTAGAGTGCTACTCGACATTTTAAGTAAGATTTCAAGTGCAGGTAATTTATCTGTAGTCCCTGTCATGCCAGGTGAAGTATTCAAATACTGTTTAAGCGGTTCTAATAATTTTTTATCAGCTAAATCTTCAATGTTTATAGGAAGGTTAGGCAACATTAAACTTCTCTTAGCTATAATTCTTTTCTTCATCCCCTTAAATTGTAGAGGGATCACCGTATCCATTGTTTCAACTATAAAACAATCTACCAATCTATATAGTTTTGGAGACTTATTTCCCACTCCCTCAATGACCCACACAATATCCCCAGCATGAGGGTTACCATTTGCATTTGTATATAAAACCGACTCTGGTAGTGCTCGATAACTCATTTTTGTCTTATTAACGTTATGGTATCCAATCCAATGTTTTGTCATATACAGCATCTCATCCAAAATAATTTCATAATCATACTGCTATATTAAATATAGAAAAATACAATTCACCTAGAAACCTGTCACATTCACATTAAATAGAATCAATCACTTACAAACAAAATCCCGTACATACCCTTTTTTTTCACCCGCTCTGAGTCACTCAAATTCATCAAAAACCACCCACATTTATAACCACTTTCTTGATCTTTTGAAAACAATTAAAAGTTTTTTGCACTCCGTGATCTAAGTTAAAACATCAGGAGGGCGAATAAATGAAGCCTACAAAAAAAGTAAATACTCAACTAGCCAGTAAAAGACCGTTTCACACAAAGGAGGTTATGATCCGTCCTCACCCGCCTCTGTTCAAAATTTACCAATGCTATGCCCAGATTTTAAATGCCTCGCAACTGCCAACACACTTTCAGCATGACCTAAACCTAGTGTCTACTACTAAGCTTACTCAAGCTGAGTTATTCGCAACAGATAACTTTCTGCTTGTTTATATGGCACAACAACAAAATATTCGAGTTAAAGCCCATCCCATTCTAGAAGCTGATATAGACCTCGTTCAGGTTCAATATCAACTCAGCACCTCACTCTTTAAGTTAATGACTGAGCTTAAGATCAATCCACAGGTTCTTAACCCCGATAGGCTACTTCAAAACTTAAATCAGTCGCTATCGAAACAAGCAATTTACGATGTGAATCAAAAACTTTATGACAAGCCGAGATGCAGTGTTTCTCTAAACCTGCTCGCTAAGCTGATCGACTGTAGCCGTAATCAACTGCTTTATCGCCAAAAACAAATCAACGGCGCTCATGATCTACGAATTCAAGCACTCAAAAATAAATGTAAAGCACTCACGAGCGCACAACCATGTGCATCGCAATTTTGGAATTTAACCCATGAAAATTGAAAACATCATTGAACGAATGCTAGATCATGAATGGTTTGATCAGAGCTATCAGAATGCTATCGCACAGCACTTAAGACCAGCTGTCTCAATCCCTGAGCTAAAATCCTTATTCAATACAACTATCAGCTTCGATGCAGACTCTCAGTTTGAGCTCCCAACAAAACTGCCTCGACCCTCAAGTGTTTCTAAACATCCAATCTGTGCCTATCTCTATTCAGTAGATCAGCATGAATATGCTGTCATACAACGATGGGCTGTGAATAATTTACATGCAGCCTGTATTCTTAAATCTATCCCTAATAAGGGCGAAAAAGACCATCAAAACACGATTATTAAAGTTCTTGATAGATTTCGATTAGCGAACGAAGCTTATGCCGTATCACGACAAGGACAACAGCTGAGTAAGTATCAACAGGAATATTTATGGTTATGGAACCAACTACCTAGCCATGAAATTCCATTAGCGCAATTCGTAAAGAATTTACGAGAATTAGAAAACGACTTTAAGCTCAATCGTTTTCAATATCTATTACTGCTTGATATACGGCGATTCTATGAGTATGTCTTAGCACTTAAACCTAAAAAAAATTACTCAGCACCACCTAAGCACATCGATGATCCACATTATCTTGATGAGCACAGTGCAATTTTATACTGTCCATACGACATGCCCCAGAAACAGCATCCAACTCTGTTTTATGAGGAACTACAGGATGAACAGCCAAATCAGCAATACTCACTCAATACAGCGCAGGTATCGCCGTTAGCAAGCCAATCGAGTTATTTGCAACATCAAGTAAGTAAACTGACACAACAACACATCATTAGGCAGCAACATAATTTTAGCTGTAGTAAGCATTATCCAGACTTCAATAGCTTAAGTTTATTGGTAGAGCATTGCCATCAAGTGTATTTGACTCATCCAGAAAAAAATAAAGCGTATCTTTTTATCTTACTCAGTTTCCTGAGTGGTGTTCCTGTTGAACAATGGCTGAAGCTACAGACAAATCAGCGCCGTGTTCTAAATAATCGACAGAAGATCATTTTAGAAAATGATCAATATTTTCTACGTTCCAAGTTCACGCTATTTGAGAATGCTGACTTTGAATATAAAAATCAATTACTCAATCAAGTGACCTATTTCGATTTACCACTCATTAAAGAATTAGTAGACGGTCTAAAACAGGCTCCTATTGTGAGCAAAGAGCAAGTCAATCAAGCATTAAAAAAATGCCGTGAAGAACTGTTCATTCCATCGTTATCAACTAAGAAAATAAGTGTCTTACTACATCATTGTATTTATAGACATACCAATAACGAGCAACTCGCTGACATTCTGACTGGCATAGATGCCAATCGATCGGTGTCTATTTCATATTGCTCATATCCGGTATACCGCCTGCAACAGAATTACCAAAGCACGGTAGAACAGTTATCTTGTGATTTAGCAAAAAAAATTCATATTACTTCCGATCCCAAGCTTAGATTTGGTAGTTGTAAAGCTCCCAAGCCTGCCACAGTAACGGCTATATTTGCCTATTTACAACATCAGATCATTCAAGCCCGACACAATAGCAAAATGCTGGAGATGTTCAATCACTACAACATTTGGCTTTGGCATATTTTATTGCTATTCACTGCCGCTCGACCTGTAATTGGATTCCCAGGGTTCTTACGAAACTTCGATTTAAAACAGCAATGGCTTTGGGTCTCGGATAAAGAAATTCACTCAAGAATAGATGATGGTCGCTTAATCCCGTTATGTGATTTTGCAGTTCAAGAAGTCCGTCAATTTATTGGCTATTTAAGAGAATTCCAACAACTGCATCCAGAACATCAATCACACATTCAAGAGATTTTAAGCAGTAAAAAGCCTCTGTTGAGTGTTTATCAACATGGCGAATGGCAAGAGCTTAGCCCCCATCTTATAAGCTCATTTACTCATGTGATGCAGCTCAACCACGCAAATTGGCTTAGGCATACAGCTCGTGCATATCTCACCGAAAAAGCAGATGAAAATTTAATTTTAGCCACGTTTGGACATGAACAAAATCAACAAGAAATGGGGCAAAAATTCTCAAGCCTGTCTCTTCAACAATATAGAACCATCGCAACTCATCTCAATGAAATGCAAAATTTTTACAGTATTGATGGAATGTATGAATATGCCTAAACAAACAAAGTATGCACATGAACGCCGTGCTAACAACAGAGACCAAAAGCGAATTAAAGAGCGTATACAAATTCAAGCGATCATCGATGAGTTTCTGTCGTTCGAGCAATTACAGCAAGCACAGCGGTCAGGAAGTATAGTCACGCTCTTTGAGCAAGTTAGCCAACACTTGGATCAACATCAATATAGTTTTGCTCTAAAAAAGACGTTTTATCAGCAGTTCCGTAAACGTATTATTCAATACAATCACACAAATGATGCAGACTTACCACTACCTACTCAACATCTCGTCTCTATTCAACGCACGCCATTGTTTTTCAATGAGACTTGGCTAGAACAATCTAAATCCATCTCACTGATCAAAGAAAAACTTTTAAGATACTGGTATACGACAGATGACTTTACTGCCGATGAAAGCATTGGAAATATACTGATCTGCGCAATTCTGTATGGTGGGATATCAAGCCTTTCTAGCTTAGAGGCGTTATTACATCATCTAAAACAACAATATCCCATTTATCAGATCTCAAAAATACAATTACCACTGATCTTTCTAGAACCTCAGTCATCACATTATGGTGATTTATATGACCCTAAACAGCCTTTAAAAAAATCTAGAAATTTTGTGCCCGACCGGTTAACACTGCTATGGGTTGCGAGACTTAAAACACAAAAAATTGATATCCAATCTGATTGTTACACGTATATCAATTGTATTTTTAAAGCACTAGCACTTCCGTTAAGCCCAAAGCAATTTAATCAACTCTTACAAACCTCAAGTCACTCATGGATGCAGCTAGACAAGGTTGATTTAAGTCCTGCGCTAAGTCTTTGCTTATCAGAAGAGATTGAGACTTGTGGTTTAAGTCTAAGTGCGTTTAAACGTTATCTCACGCCTCATTTAGCTATTTTCGATTCACAACAAGCGCTAAAACCCCTGCCTAAAATATTAAATTCGGCAGAAAAAGAAGAACAATCCTGCAAAGATCATTCTCTAGATTCATTGATTGGATTGCATAAACAAATTTTAAAATTTTTTAGAAATAGTGATCAGATCACAGTGGAGCTACGAAACTTCTTACTGAACCAGCAGGACCATCTTCCAGAAAATGCGAAGCGGCTCGGACTTTGGTTATATAGCTTGTTTCATCCTGCCGTAGATGATATCGAATCGATCTGTAAGCTTTATCAACTCGATCAAAATAAGTATTTACGCTATGTCGCTCAACAGCAAAAAATTCGTCATAGCTCAATATATAGCTACTACACAAAACTTGCTGAAACATGGTTGCTACACAGTAATGATTTTATAGAAGAACCTGATCTCAACGATCATTTAAAAACGATTTATAGCCGTATGTTAACTGGGGTAGGCAAATCTAGATCACAAAAATTCGATCTCCTAAAACGATTCCATCAATTCCAACAGATGCTATTTAATGCTGAATCGTTCCCTTTGAGCGGTGCGGGACTACGTGTTCATTCACCCAAAGCTGAAATTATCTCAGGAAAAACTTTTCAATATCTACTCAGCCAGCTTAGTCAATATAAACATTCCAGCTACACCGCACATGATTTAGAAATGCTGAGTATCGTATATACGATAGCTTTTCGTACGGGCATGCGCATTAATGAAATCCTCGGTATGCGAATCAAGGATGTGGAAGGTGTCAAAGCGAGTTCAATTTGGATACGTCCATATCGTGCGAAGCATCAACAGCATTTTCTTAAAACGGATAGTGCTGAGCGTAATCTCAACGTTCAAATTTTACTAAGCGAAGAAGAACATCTTAAATTTCAGCAATACTGCAAGGCACGCCGTAGCGCTTATTCATCCAATGACTACCTATTTACTCTTTGGAATAGTGCGGGACGTATCAAACCCTACTTGGTCACCACGCCTTTTCAAAAGTTACTTGATGCTATTTTGCCAAATCATTGCTATAGCTTTCACTCGCTGCGACATAGTGCGACGAACAATTTAGCCATGATTTTGACCATGGACTATGAGTCTGTAAGCATCTTCACTGACTATTCACATGAGCATTACAACTTGATTCGTAGTCAGCTCTTACGTTCTAGCACATCTCAAAATTCTTGGTATCTACTTGCGCATTTATTAGGTCACATAGACCCAACTGAAACATTTAGGAGCTATCTACACCTTGCTTACCTAATGGCCGGTTATCAGTTAAGAAAATTTGACCCATGTTTGGATCGAACTGTTATTCAGAAGATCTGTCCGGTCTTAAAGGTGCCAAAACAGCATCAAATAGCGCTGAGTTATTACGATGAACAAATAGCACAAACATTAAAAGTTAAATCTATAACAATGCCTGATGAATACATCAACACATCTAAGATCAAAGCTGATGTAGTCCAAGCAGAGGACAACAATTTCATTTATGGAACCAGTAAATCTAGTTATCCATTCCCTCTGATCTGCAAGATCCTCAAAAAATTAGATCAAGCATACACACCGCAACTGCTTTCACAACAATATGATTTTCCAATTGAGACTCTAATGCTTTGGCAACGGAATATAATCAGGCTCAAACAACTCAAAAATCGTAAAAATCGTGCGCGTTTCATCATTGATGTAGATAAATCAGAGCGCATACTTCCGCACATTGAAACAGCTGAAGAAAAATATGTCTTAGAGTATTTTTTTAAACAGCTCAATGAATTAAGACGTGATGATGCAAATATCTTAGATGCGATACATATTTTTGAGACGAAAGCGAATATTTCACACGCTGGATTAATCTTTAATAGTGCTGATTTAAGACTAGCTAAGCGATTTTTGAGAGGGATTTATTGTTTAGTTCCAGAAAAATATTGGCAGATTGCAATATCTTCTGAAATCTCTGAGGAAAAGCTGATGGAACGACTGCCCTTTAAACTTCAATCTTGCGGTATCAACAGCAGTTTAAGTAATTCATTTAAAATTGAGCTGATATCTCAAAAAAATGCTAAATCACTCGGTATCTTTCGCTATTGCCTCCTGCTTTTACTGCTTCTATGTCCGCCGTTGCAACCAGATCATAGTTGATCTGGTTGATAGTCTGAAAACTCATAAAAGTCATGTAGCAGTTGGGCATAAATATCTGAAAAATTAATCAATTTCTCTGGTTGCAAACCATAGTGTTCAAAGTAGCGATCATCAATAAAGTATGCCACAGCAATATGAGTATTTAGATAAGTAGATACGCCAAGCTGTCGACAAAAATCGGGATTATATTGTAGTTGTAACGCCGTATTAATTATAATCTTTGACGCTACAATTTTAGCGACGTTTCTAATATTCATATGCCGAATACTTGGATGCATCGATGTCAAACTTCGACTCGAAGAATAATCCATCATGACTGTTTGACCTTCTATATCTAATTTTTTATCAAGTAATCATTTAGAGACTTCTCGTTACTCTGGTTAGCCTCTAAACTATGTCTATATTTATATAAAAACGTGACTAAAACGTCAAGTTTTTATTGTCTACTTGAAGGTATTTATGGCATTTGAATTAGACTCGAATAATTTTAAAATTCGATTGAAAGAAGTTAGAAAGACACGAAAGCTAACACAGCAAGAGTTAGCTGCAAAAACAGGAATACCAGTCACTTCAATCGCTCATTTTGAGTCGGGCTCGCGTAAACCCTCACTAGAAAACTTTTATAAGCTTATTGTCGTGCTCAATGTATCAGCAGATTACATACTGGGACGCAGTGAAAAAATGAGTGCTTGCGGCATCGATCCCATTATGAATACCCTACAAAAATTACCTGAGATAGAGCGCAGGATGATTGAAAAATTCATCGCTTCTTTAGAGAATGACCAAATAAAATCTGAAGACTAACTAAATATGTAGTCCCAACAAAAATTCTAGATATTAGACTTCTTGCGTTAGTCAAATTTTAAGCAGCCGAAAGCTATATTTTATGAGGTTTTAGCCAATTCAAAAATTAGATAAAACCATACTTTCGCAAGAGGTCTATTAAAAAACCACCTAAAAGTGGTTTTTTTAAGGAGCACAATAGCTTCGTCCTCATCAAATATTTTATTAAAATTAAATCATAGTTTTATGTAAGGCCCCCTTTATCATTTGTCCTAACGTTCCCATATAAGCCACTTTATTTTTTACACCTAGAAGACCTATTATCTTTCTGCATTACATACCAATTTAATACCTCAGCATAATCAAAGTAGTTATGTGCTTTCTCACCATTTGACAGTTTAAATGGTCTTGGAAAATCGGGATTCTTTGTGATCAAAAAGTTTAGTCCTGTCCTCGATAAGCCTAATTTTTTTGCGACATCGTTAAACTTTAAAGCGAACGGTTGAATTACATGAATCTCAGTTGATTGCGGCGTATTACTTTCCAACATAATATTTTTTCAAAAAAAGAAAAAAGCATATCAGACTAAAAAAAATATTTTTCCATCCGTCTCGATTCACTCAATTCAACTCAAAAATCAGAATGAAATTCACCTATATACCACTCATAAATCTCATCAACATCAAAATACATCACTGCTTGTCGCGTATTCCGATCTCGCATAGGTTTTGGAAAATTTGGAAGGGCTTTTTGAAATTTGATCAGTTGCTGACGATTGATCTGTAAAATCTTGCACAATAAGCTACCAGAACAACGCCACACATTTTCTGAGCGAAGTTTTATTAAAATAGGACTTATTTGATGATTAGATTTAACTTCATTTTTCATGATTTTATTACATTTGCTAAAACTAATTAATCTACACTCATTTGAAAAATGACATCTCTAACCATCCTATTTCGCAAAAAAAAGCCGAAAATAAAATTTCGGCTTTTCAAACTAAAACAAAAACACGCTAATCAAATATTCTTACTCCACAAATCGAATCTAGATGATCAGCCCAGAATTGCATAACATCCACCCTTTCTCTTAAATGCGTACCTTTATCATATGCACCTTTCACACCTGCTTTTTGATGAGACAATGCTGATTCAATCACTTGTTCTTTATCACTAAATTTATCATTCAAAAAAGTACTTGCAATGTGGCGAAATCCATGCGGATCTTGCTTCTCACCATATCCCATTCGTTTTAATGCAGAATTGAAGGTCGCATCAGATATAAAGACTGCATTTGAGTTACTTCGCGAGGGAAACAAATATTCATTGCCATCCCTCGAAATCTCTTTTAATCGAAGCAATAATTTAATAGCTTGCTTCGGTAACGGGATCGCATGAGCTATTCTTCTTTTCATCAGATCAGCAGGTCTAAGCCATACTCCTGTTTCAAAGTTAAATTGATCCCAACGTGCAGCTCTTAATTCACCTGGCCGAGGAAATAGTACCAAGAGTAATTCAAGTCCAATACTAGTGACTTCAGAGCGATAATTACGAATCGCATTAACAAGATCGGGAAGTTCATCCATTGAGACATGTTTCATTGAACCCGAAGTATGATTTGCTAGCCCTTTTCTCACTCTTGCGAGGGGGTTATAGCTAATTAAATTATCATCAATGGCATAATCATAAGCATTACGACAATATGAAATTAATTTTTCAAGCCGATTGAATATTCCTTCATTAAATTGTTTTTCTCTAAAAAAGTCTTTCCATTCAGATGCTGAAATTTCTTTAAACAGGCGATGACCAAACACTGGCAATATATGCTTTTCTATCGACTGATATTCTTTTTTATAGGTTTTATCAGTCCATACACCACGCTTCGTATTCATCCATTTAATCAGTAAGTTACCAAACAATAGGTTCTCTTGTTGTTTAGCTTCCAATAGTTTCTCATTTTTGGTTTTTAAATTAAGCTCACCATTTTGATATTTAATAGCTAATGAGCGTGCTTCTTTGACTGAGATTACAGGGTAACTTCCTAACCCAAGCCATGTCCACTTACCAATTGAGCTTTTAAATCTCAACTGCCAAGATTTTTTACCTGTAACACCAACTTTTAAATACAGACCGGCAATATCCGAAACTCTGTACTCAGATTCTTTTGCTTTTAAGGCAGCATATTGTGTATCTGTAAGTAATTTAGATTTAGCCATAAAATTTTGATTTTCCTAGATTAAACTAGGCTCCTGTATCCTGAGTTCTATTTTTTATACAGGATACAAGTCAGGATACAAATAGGGTGTTTTTATACGAGTACACCTGAGTATTCTTAAGACATTAAAAAACCCTTAACTCTTTTAGAATTAAGGGTTTAAGTATATATTTTACTATATAAATACATGAATTTGGTGGGCCCAGACAGACTTGAACTGTCGACCAACGGATTATGAGTCCGCTGCTCTAACCAACTGAGCTATAGGCCCTATATGCTGAAAACCTTATTTATCAATAGGTTTAGGCGACAAGAATACTAGCTAAGATTTTTTTAAAAGACAAGCCTTTTTATGCCCACTTGCACACTTCATCATCAATTATAAATTAGAAAAAATAGACACTTTGGAAATTCCTCATACTTTAGAAGGCTCTCATAGTCATTCAGAAGGAAAATTTCCATTTCTTTACAAAACAGAGCTGCTATCAAAATATATTTAAAAATTAACTCTCAACTATGCTTTTATACTTTTTATATATAATTATTTACATACTTTGAATGGCTGAATTAATTTTTATATTCGGATCAATTCAGCTATGAAATTAATTAAAAGCTTAAGCTTCGTGCTCCAAATTCTCTTTTTTGCGCATATCCAGATAAATTTCGATCAAAGACCATACAACAATGAGTGCAAAAATGAACAATGAGAGCACCAAAGCCGTTAAATAAGTCATTCTTTATCCTCTCTAGCAAACATGATTGGAAGTGTCTTAAAGCCGAAACATATCCCTGGACTTCGACAAAAGTCTAATAACTATTTTTTGTACTGAACAGCCATTTTTTAGCATTTTTAAGAGTATTTTTATCTATTATAAGACGTTTAACTAATTAAAATTAATTTTGTTATTGTTTTTAGATCTTAATTAGCCGTTACTCTATATATTTATTCACTTGCTTTTTGAATGTATTTAAGGCTTTTAAATTAATTCAACTTGACGAAATATAAGAACAAGCACAAATTATGTTTTTTTTCACACACTCCATCCCCTATGTTTAAGAAATTCATTGGCGAATCTGCGTTTAAACTTGCAGGTTGGCAATATCACGTTGAACCAAATGTGCTTGAAGACAAGCAAGTGATTGTGGGCTTTGAGCATACTTCAATGATGGATGCCGTGCTTTCTCTGGCCTTATTTCAGATATACGACATCAAAATTCATACTTTGATTAAAAAAGAATTATTTAAAGGTCCATTTAAGCCATTATTAGAAAACATTGGCGGTATTCCGGTAGATCGTAAATCGAGCAAGGATATTGTGACCCAGATGGTTGAACTTTTTCAGAGCAATGAAAAATTCAATCTGGTGATTGCACCTGAAGCGACTCGCGCCAAAAATGGTGAAGCGCGTCGACCAATTCGTACCGGTTTTTGGCATATTGCCAAAGCAGCAAATGTGCCGATTGTACTCATGTATGCCAACTCTAAAACCAAACAGGGTGGCATTTTCGGAAAAATTTATCCAACAGACCTTGAACATGACCTGGCTTTAATGAAACAGCTTTATAAAGACAATGTCGGTCTGGATATCGTGATTCCTGAAAAAAAATAATATATGTCCATGAGATGTTATGCATGACCTAACATCTCATTTCTTCTTCTCCTTCTATCCTCTTTTCCACAATAAACATTTTTTATTTTTAAACTAAATTATTACCTTTAATCCCCGAATAAATTTCTCAGTGCGTCTATTTTTTTTGTCATTATCGTTAAATCTAAAAACCAGGCTCTTTTTTTAAAAAAAGCCCTTATGGTAGAATTTGCCCAATTCGATAGGCATACAGCCAATCTACAAGGAGCATATTTCGCATGGCGGGTCATTCCAAGTGGGCCAATATTAAGCATCGTAAAGCAAAACAAGATGCTAGCCGCGGTAAACTTTTTACCAAATATATTCGTGAATTAACTACTGCTGCAAAACTCGGCGGACCAGATGCGGGTAGCAACCCACGTTTACGTGCTGTTGTCGAAAAAGCATTGTCTGTAAACATGACACGTGATGTGATCAACCGTGCGATTCAACGTGGTGCAGGCGGCGAAGATAACGACGATCTTAAAGAAGTAACTTATGAAGGTTATGGCGTAGGTGGTGTTGCCGTAATTGTAGAAACAATGACAGACAACCTGAACCGCACTGTACCTGACGTACGTCACTGCTTCTCTAAAACTGATGGTAACTTAGGGACCAATGGTTCAGTTGCATTCCTGTTCACCAAACGTGGTGAGATTACTTTTGAAGATGTGTCTTTAGAAGATCAAATCATGGAGGTCGCTCTTGAAGCTGGTGCTGAAGACATCGAAGTTAATGAAGATGAAATCCTGGTCGTTACTACACCAGAAAGCTTCGGTACAGTTCAGGATGCTTTAGCTGCTGCAGGGTTAAAATCTGATAATGCTGAAGTTGTGATGAGCCCTTCTACCAAAGCTGAAATCACGGATATAGATCAAGCGAAAAAAATCATGAAAATGATTGATATGCTTGAAGATCTGGACGATGTTCAAAACGTTTATACCAACGTTGAATTCTCTGAAGAAGTATTAGCTCAGCTAGACGCTTAATCTTCAGGAAAACAAAAACGCACCTTTGGGTGCGTTTTTTATTTTGATCTATCTTATGGAATCATTTTGTAGGTGATTTCAATCAATTTACTTGCTTATTCGGGGACAAATATTTAGATAGTGCTATTCCTTCAATTAAACTTTATTGAGTAAGCCACTACAGTTAAAAACATTATATTCCTTGATCACGAAGCTGGAATGCAGTGCGACCACATGTTCAATCTTGCCGATTTTGTTAAGCAGGATCTCACTGTAGTTTTCCATATCACGTGCGACTACTTCGACAATAAAATCTGCCGATTGTCCTGTTACCAGAAAGGCATTAATCACTTCAGGAATACTTTCCAGCTCACCCAGAAATTTGGCAAAAGTGTCACTATCATGTTTGCTTAAGGAAACCTGCAAAAGTACATGCAGACTGAAACCAAGCTTTTGATAATTAATTTCCCGTTTTAGACCACTAATAATATTATGGTCAATCAACTGTTTAATACGGCGGTGAACCGAGCTGACCGAAAGATTCACCCGTTCAGAGAGTTCATTCAAATTGACATCTTCATGGGTCAAAATTTCAAGAATGTGCTTATCAAAACGATCTAATTCCATCTTTAATCTCTTGCCACTTTATTAAAATACATCATTATTTTACGCATAGTATTGATATTTTTTTCATAAATTACCAGATATTTGCAAAAAAATACCAGATGATGATCTAGAGGAAATTTAAGTCATTTCGATAGCCATTCATCGCATAAAATATATTTTAGATAAACGCAAATATCTAATAAACCATTATTATTTATCATAAATTAATCTATTTAAAGCTTTATTCAGGCAAATAATACTATTTTCAAAACGTGATTATTCATGCTTAGATTTACACTTGTATAGAAATTGAATAAAAATTAGGCGTTTTTATTTACAACGCAAAATAATCAAAACAAGACAAAAACGCAAGGAACGGTTATGGCTTTCAGTATTTTTAGTTCAATTAAAAGTAAACTCAGCCCGGTGCTCACGACAGAAACGCAAAACAAGAGTTTACCTAGCGGTTTATTAGGTGGCAGTCTTTCTGGCATTATGGTTCTATCACGGGTTCTACTCCCGCTACTCCTTCCCTAGACTCCCTCTTAAATAGCTTACTTTCAGGTAAGAGTTTAAGTTCAAGCTCCCTGACTGATTTAATTACTCAATTTACCGGTTCGAATGCTACAAAACTTGATATTAACAGTTTAATTAGCAAACTCACTCAAGCCAACGGTGGCAGTTTTGATCTGGGTTCGATCAGTAATCTGCTGGGTAGTTTAATGGGTAACAATACATCAAATTTAGATTTAAATGCCGTGATTAAATTAGTCAGTGGGTTAATTGGTGGCAGTTCCGGTAATTTAGATCTCAGTAAAATTGCTGACCTGGCTGGCAACCTTCTGCAAGGCGGTGACATTGATATCGGTCAGATCGCTCAGCTTGTCGGTGGTTTAATCGGTGGTTCTGGCGGTCTTGAAGATGTTGATATTGGCGCAATTGCAGGACTAGTCGGCAATCTGATTGGCGGGAATGGCGATATTGATATCGCGCAGATCGCTCAACTCGTTGGCGGTCTAATTGGTAGTTCTGGCGGTCTTGAAGGTGTTGATATCGGCGCAATTGCAGGACTAGTCGGCAATCTGATTGGCGGGAATGGTGATATTGATATCGCGCAGATCACTCAGCTTGTCGGTGGCTTAATTGGTGGTTCAGGTGGTCTTGGTGACTTCGACCTAGGTGCGATTACCGATATTATTTCTGGCTTCAGCAATAATGGCGGTAACTTCGACCTTTCACAATTGACCAATTTACTTGGTGGTCTCGTGAGTGCAAATGATAGCTCTGATCTGAGTGGCTTACTGGGTGGTTTAGGCGACCTAGGCAATGGTTTAGATTCAAATGCATTTGAAGGCTTACTTGATGGAAGTCTAGGCGACTTAGGTTCGAGCATTATTCCAGAATTAGGTGATCTTATTTCAGGTGGTAGCTCAGTTGATAACAATATCAGTATTACTGAAATTATTCCGACCATCAAAGAAACAATTTCCAATATCTCGAGCGGTAGTTCATTACCGAAGTTTGACTTTAGCTCACTTTTCAGTGGCTTTAATAAACAGAGTGATATTGATCTCACAAACCCTTGGGGCTAAGTATCCAATAAAAAAACGCGCTTTAAGCGCGTTTTTTATTTCACTATTTAACTTATACACCGCGCCAATCAATACGAGCATTACGTTCATGACGATAGATGTTTCTAATATATTGGCCTAAAGGCAATTCCGAGAGATAGGTCTGATAATCCCGATATTCATCTGACATTGATTCAAAACTATCACGCTCCCACGGCGTACCGGAAATTGCCAACAAAGGTGCCAACATTGAACAGACTGCAATATCAGCCAGACTAAAACGTGATCCCGCAAAATAAGCTCCCTTATTCTCGATCAGTGTCTGGTTCAGCTGTTCAACTGTCTCTTTAATATATTCGCGGGACTGAGCAAGTGTATCTTCAGTAAGTGCATAACCTTTGCTGAGAAGAGTTTTAAGCAAAGGCTTGGAAAATTTTTCGAACTGACGCAGATATCCCTTTTCACCGATCAGGATCTCTATCGATTCATGATCATGGGATAAAGCCTGGGCCAGCATCCAGCGACGGATATGACGTCCCAGTTCCTGAGTCATTTCATCAATCTCCAGCACTTTTTGACGTAAGCGCCCTTCTACTGGTAATAAACGATGCTCAGGATAATGTTCATCCAGATATAAGGCGATCTGGGTTGAATCTGCAATCCATTGTTCCTTGTCACGCAAAATTGGCAGACGGTTCTGTCCGGTTTTAAGACGAGCAAAGGCACGATGCGCACCTGGCATGAGGTTTTGTGCGACATAATCCAGTTCTTTATGATCAAGCATCCAACGTGCTTTTTCACAAAAATGTGATAAAGGAAACTGGTATAAGGTGCGCATAAAATCTCCATGTTGATTATTAAATTTGGTCGCATTAAAACCATCTATTTCAGTTGGATACTTTAGACACCCTCAATTAGAAATACAATGTGCTTTTAATTCAAAATTAAGATGTTGCTTATTCAACTTCACAATGTTTATTTTTATACAATTTTTTGTCTTGTTTATATTTAAAGCAGATATGTCTTTTTAAAATCCATACTTATAGATTGAAAAACAAATTAAATCCTGTTGTTTTTTAACTATTTACTATATTCAAAATTGATAAAAACCTAGCAATTTTTGTCCTAAATAGGTTTTTTCATAAGCTTTGCGAAAGCAATTACTTAATCTCATAAAGCTTAGCCTGTAACGTTTTGATATCGATTTAGGATGTCATTATGTCTCGTTTAACTTTTGAAAAAGTTCATGTTATTGAAAATGATCACGATGCAATTAATGCTGCCTACCATGTTGCAGACTTTGCTCTGGAAGGCCGAAATCAGCGTGATCAGCAACGTGTACTCCCTCTTGCTGAAATTGACCTGTTCAGCCAAAGGGGTCTGGGCGGTATTCGTATTCCAAAACAGTACGGCGGTGCCTTCGTTTCCAATAAAACCCTGGCACATGTATTCCGTATTGTGAATAAAGCTGACTCGAGTGTCGGACAAATCCCTCAGAACCAGATCGCATTACTCAACATGATCCAGATCATGGGTACAGAACAACAAAAAAAGTTTCTTTATAGTGAAATTTTAAAGGGTAAACGTCTGGCCAATGGCGGTCCGGAACGTCATACCAAAGATACTAAAACTCTGGCGACCACGCTTACAATCGAAAATGGTCGCTATTTTGTCGATGGCGAAAAATTCTATTCAACTGGTAGCAGCTTCGCGCACTGGCTGGCAATTAAAGCGATTCATCCTGAAGGGCATGTGGTGCTCATTATTGTCGACCGGACTGCTGACGGTGTTGAAGTGATTGATAACTGGAATGGTTTTGGTCAACGCACCACCTCTAGCGGTACCCTTAAACTGCAACATGTCGAAGTCGATCCACTACTGATTTTTGATGAGCATCTGTTAGGGAATCAACCAAGTTACCGTGGTGCCTATTCTCAACTGATGCAGGTGGCAATTGATGTCGGGATTGCTGAGGCGGCTTTTGCCGATACACTGACAGCCATACATAAGGCTCGTCCGGTTGTGGATGCACAAGTCGAAAAAGCCAGCTTTGAGCATTACACCCTGCAGGAGGTAGGCAAGTCATCTGTGTTATTAGATGCCGCGATTTTACTGCTGGATGAAGCTGCTGAATATCTGGATGAACTGGATCAACTGGAAGCAGTGACCGATGAGCAGGCAGCCAAAGCCTCAATTCTGGTGGCTGAAGCCAAGGTCTATGCCAATGATGCAGCCTTAAATATTTCGGAAAAATTACTGGAATTGGGCGGCAGCCGCTCTAGCCTGAGTCAGCACAATCTGGATCAGCATTGGCGCAATGCCCGGGTACATACCCTGCATGACCCGATCCGCTGGAAGCTGCATGCACTCGGGGATTATTACCTGAATCATAAACTCCCTGCCCGCCACGCCTGGATTTAAGGAGATTTGCCATGACTTCATTTCAAAACATTATTCCATTTCAATCCGAGCAGCTGGCGCAAGCTCATATCATCCAGTCTGATAAGGAAGCCTTAGAAATTGCCCGTAATCTAGCAGATCAATTCAAAGCGGGTGCGGTACAGCGTGATGCTGAACGTATTCTGCCGTTCGAGGAAATCGAAGCTTATAGTCAGTCTGGACTCTGGGCAATTACCGTACCGAAACAATATGGCGGCGCAGAAGTGTCTAGCTATACCGTAGCACAAATCATTGCCCTGATGAGCGGTGTAGATGGCTCAATTGGCCAGATTCCACAAAACCATTTCTATGGTCTGGAAATCCTACGCAATAACGGCACGGAGGAACAAAAACAGAAACTCTATACCGAAGTCCTAAAAGGTGCCCGTTTCGGCAATGCGCTGGCTGAGTTCAAGACCAAGACTGCTGCACAGCGCCAGACTGCCATCCGCAAAGCAGAGCAAGGTTATGTCATTAACGGCGAAAAATTCTATTGCACCGGCAGCCTGTTTGCGCACCGCATTCCAACCCTCGTGGTAGATGAACATGAGCAGCAATTTCTGGCTTTTGTGCCACGTGACAGCGAAGGTCTCACCTTGATTGATGACTGGAGTGGTTTTGGTCAGCGTACCACTGGCAGTGGCACAGTGAAATTCGACAATGTTCCAGTGCTTGAAGAAGATGTCGTACGTTTTGATACTGCCTACTCTCGTCCCACCATTTCCGGTCCTTTCGCACAATTGCTGCATGCTTCTATTGAAACTGGCATTGCCCGTGCCGCCTTTGAAGAAACCTTAAACCGCGTGCGTCAGGCACGTCCGTGGATTGATTCTGGTGTGGACCAAGCCACAGATGATCCACTGACCAAATTTGAACTCGGCCGCGTAGTTGCTGATGTACGTGCCTCTGAAGTTTTACTCAAACAGGCTGCGTACGCTGTCGATTCTGCCAAAGCTGATCCGACTGAAGCTAGTGTTGCCAAAGCCTCACTGGATGCGGCCAAAGTACGGGCGCATAGTACCGAAACTGCATTAAAAGCATCTTCTAAACTCATTGAACTGGCTGGCAGCCGTGGTAGCCAGCGTGAAGATGGTCTGGACCGCTTCTGGCGCAATGCCCGTGTGCATACCCTGCATGATGCCTCACGCTGGAAATATTATTTCATTGCCAATTATTTGCTGAATGGTGTTCTACCTCCACGCCGGGGGACATTGTAATGACAAATATTATGGACAGCTCGAAAGCGAAGAAAATCCTGCTCAATGCCTTTGATATGAACTGTGTAGGTCATATCAATCATGGCCTTTGGACTCATCCACGGGATGAATCGCATCGCTTTAATGAATTGAGCTACTGGACCGATCTGGCAAAAACGTTAGAACAAGGATTGTTTGATGGCCTGTTTATGGCCGACATCACCGGGGTTTATGATGTCTATCAAAATGGCATTGATCTGACTCTAAGAGAATCGATTCAATTACCGAGTCATGATCCAAGCACTCTCGTGTCTGCCATGGCAGCCGTGACCCAGCATCTTGGGTTTGGCGTTACAGTCAATCTCAGCTATGAATCGCCTTATCAGTTCGCCCGTCGCTTCGCCAGTCTGGATCATCTGACCCATGGCCGTATCGGCTGGAATATGGTCACTGGTTATCTGGACAGTGCCCAGCGCCTGATCGGTGAAAATGGTCTGAAAGACCATGATCGACGCTACGAGCAGGCCGAAGAATTTTTACAGTTGTGCTACAAGTTCTGGGAAGGTTCCTGGGAAGATGATGCCATGCTGAAAGACAAACAGCAGCGGATCTTTACCGATCCAGCCAAAGTGCATCAGGTTAATCATCAAGGTCAGTTCTACCGCAGTCAGGGCGTATTTCAGGTTTCCCCTTCTGTTCAACGTACTCCGGTACTGTTCCAGGCTGGTGCTTCACCACGTGGTATGGCCTTTGCCACCCAGCATGCGGAAGGCATGTTTATTGGTGGTGATCATCCGGACAAAATCAAGAAACAGGTGGATCAGATCCGTCGCCAAGCCACTGAACAAGGACGTGATCCTGAAGCGATTAAGATTTTCGTTGGTATTACTGTGGTAACCGCAGAAACGGATGAAATAGCGCAGCAAAAGCTGGAAGAATATCGCGCTTATGCCAGTCCTGAAGCTGGTCTTGCACATTTCTCCAGTTCAGTCGGAATTGACCTGTCCACATTTGCCGATGATGAGCCAATTCCTTACCAGCAAACCAACAGCATTGCTTCAGTCAATAACAAGTTTAAAGAACAACAGCTTACACCAACTGATCTGAAAGCACAGCATGTACTGGGTGGGCGTTATCCACTGATCGTGGGCAGTGGTGCGACGGTGGCAGAAAAACTGATTCAGCTGGTCGATGAAACCGGGATAGATGGCTTCAACCTGACCCGTACGGTGGCTCCAGAATCGCATTTGGATTTTATCCGTTTTGTTATTCCTGAATTACAGCAGCGCGGACGCTATAAAACTGAATATAAACAAGGTAGTTTCAGACACAAGCTATTCCAGCAAGGAGATCGCTTATCCAGCGCTCATCCAGTGCAGCAATTTCGATGTCAAAGCTCCGCCTCAACAGCGAACATAAACCTAAAGCAAAAACAATCAGCATAAATTTATTTTGAGGTGCAACATGGCACAAACCGCTAAAACAAAATTCACCATTATTGGGGTGATTATTGCCGTCGTCATTATCGGACTGGGGGTATGGAACCAACAAAAAAAATCTGGTTCGGATGAACTGGTCATTGGTATCAGTCCGTCTTTTGCCAAACCTTTACAGGTCGCAGCAGAAGAAGCCAAACAGCAAGGTGTCAATGTCAAACTAGTCGAGTTCTCCGACTGGAATACGCCAAATATCACCCTGAATCATGGCGATATTGATGCCAATTTCTTCCAGCATCAGCCGTTTTTGGATAATGCCAAGAAAGAAACCGACTTTAAGATCAAAGCCTTTGCTAAAGGTGCAGCCACTCATGTTGGCCTTTATTCCAAAAAAATAAAAAGCCTGGATGAGCTAAAAGACGGCGCGAAAGTTGTGGTGCCAAACGATCCAGTCAACCAAGGTCGTGCCCTACTGTTATTGCAACAGGCAAAACTGGTAACACTCAAAGATTCAAATAACCACTTATCTAGCCTGAAAGATATTGCAGCCAATCCAAAAAACCTGCAGTTTGTTGAAGTTGAAGGTCCACAAACTGCACGTGCCATTGATGATGTTGATCTGGCATTTGGTTACCCACATTACTTACGTCTAGCAAAAACAGCTGATCCAGAACAAGCGTTGTTATTTGACTCTAACAAAGACAACCGTTACGCGATCCTATTTGCGGTACGTGAGGACTATCAGGACAAAAATGACAAGCTGAAAAAATTTGTTGAAATCTATCAGAACTCACCTCGCGTGAAGGAAGCATTAGATGCTGACTTCGGTGCGAAACTCTGGTTCCCAGGCTGGAAATAAGGAGAATACTATGGTGAGTTTTGGTTCTCAGGTGGCGTTTTCCGTCCCGCATATCAAAATCCGCAACCTGAATAAATATTATGAAGTTCAAGGTAAATCAGTTCATGCATTGAAAAACATTAACTTGGATATTCCTGAAAGCAAGATTTTCGGAATTATCGGCAAAAGTGGCGCGGGAAAATCCTCGCTACTACGTACTTTGAATGGTCTGGAACAGATCAGTGAAGGTCATATCCATATCCATCAACAAGATCTGGCTGGACTCTCACACGCTGAACTGATTCAACTGCGCCAGCGTATTGGCATGATCTTCCAGCATTTTAATTTGATGTCTGCAAAAACCGTCTGGGAAAATGTCGCTCTGCCGCTCAAAGTTGCAAACTATAAAAAGTCAGACATCGATGCACGCGTCAATGAAGTACTGCAACTGGTCGGTTTAAGCGAAAAGGCGCAGAGCTATCCTTCTCAACTCTCTGGTGGACAAAAACAGCGTGTCGGCATTGCCCGCGCGCTGGTACACCATCCGGAGATTCTACTCTGTGATGAAGCCACTTCTGCACTGGATCCGGAAAGTACCTCAGTGGTACTGTCTTTACTGAAAGAAATCAACCAGAAACTTGGCATCACCATTGTCCTCATTACCCATGAAATGCAAGTCATTCGTGAAATTTGTGATCAGGTCGTGGTAATTGAAAAAGGTGAAGTTGTTGAAGCCGGTGAAGTTTGGTCTGTCTTTTCTAATCCACAGCAGCAGATTACCCAGGAACTGCTGAATCTGGAACAGCTGGAACTGCCATTTTCGATCAGTCCTGAAGTGACAACAGATACCACGCATAGCATTATCAAACTGCGCTATGCCTCTAGTGTTCAGTATTCCCCAGATTTGAAAATGATTTTTGAACAGTTCGAGCATCCGGTGCACCTCTATCAGAGCCATATCGACAGCATCCAGAACCATCTGGTGGGTAGCTTAATTGTCGCGGTTGCCGATCTGAATCTGGATACCGACTTACTTCAGCAAAAACTAAAACAACACATTGCACAAATTGAGGTGATTGGCTATGCACGACCAACTCATTGATTTATTACTAACAGGAACTACCGATACCCTCATCATGGTTGGTGTATCAGCGATCGTTGCCTTTTTAATTGGTTTACCGATGGCAGTAGTACTGGTCAGTACATCTGAACACGGGATCTATCCATCTAAACCCATTAATCAGGCTTTGGGTTGGGTTGTAAATATCACCCGTTCTGTGCCTTTCCTGATTCTGATGGTCGCGCTGATTCCAATTACCCGCTGGATTGTCGGCACCAGTTATGGGGTCTGGGCCGCAGTTGTGCCTTTAACCTTGGCAGCTACCCCTTTCTTTGCGCGGATTGCTGAAGTCAGTTTACGTGAAGTGGATCAGGGACTGATCGAAGCTGCACAAGCCATTGGCTGTAACCGTAAGCAGATCATCTGGCATGTGTTATTGCCTGAAGCTTTACCAGGAATTGTGGCTGGCTTTACCGTAACCTTAGTCACTATGATCAATTCATCAGCCATTGCCGGTGCGATTGGTGCCGGCGGTTTAGGTGATATTGCATACCGTTATGGTTATCAGCGTTTTGATATGCAGATCATGCTGGCCGTGATTGTAGTACTGGTTATTCTGGTAATGCTGATTCAGACCGCTGGTGACACCCTGTCCAATCAGCTCGACAAACGCAAAATTTAAAAACCTCTCTTTTCATAAGTTTTCAACAAAGCCCTCAGCCATGACCTGACTTTGTCATGGCTTTCATGTAAAATCACTGGCAATTTTTATATAACGCTTTGTGAGTTATTTCATGGGTTTTAATTGTGGTATTGTAGGCCTGCCTAACGTTGGTAAATCTACGCTTTTCAATGCATTAACCAAAGCTGCAATTGCTGCGGAAAACTTCCCATTCTGTACCATTGAACCAAACACCGGTATCGTGCCTGTGCCAGATCCACGCCTGGACAAACTTGCTGAAATCGTAAAACCACAACGCGTGATCCCGACAACTATGGAATTCGTGGACATCGCGGGCCTTGTCGCTGGTGCATCTAAAGGTGAAGGTCTAGGTAACCAGTTCCTGGCAAACATCCGTGAAACTGATGCAATTGCTCACGTGGTCCGTTGTTTCGAAGATGAAAACGTGATTCACGTAAACGGCAAAATTGATCCGCTTGATGACATCGCAACCATTAATACTGAGCTTGCTCTAGCCGATCTTGAAACTGTGACTAAAGCAGTGACTCGTTTAGCGAAATCTGCAAAAGGTGGCGATAAAGAAGCGATTGCGACTAAAGCAGTTCTAGATAAAATTCTTCCTCTTTTAGATGAAGGCAAACCTGCTCGTGCTGCAACCTTAGATGATGACGAACGTAAACTGGTACGTGGTTTTGGTCTGTTAACGCTTAAACCAACCATGTATATCGCCAACGTGGCTGAAGACGGTTTTGAAAATAACCCGCATTTAGATGCTGTACGTGAACTGGCTGCTGCTGAAAATGCAATCGTGGTTCCACTTTGTAACCAGATCGAAGCAGAAATTTCATTACTTGAAGATGAAGACCGTGCTGAATTCCTGGAAGCTATGGGCATGGAAGAACCAGGTCTGAACGTGGTGATTCGTGCAGGTTATTCATTGCTTGGTCTACAAACTTACTTTACTGCTGGCGTACAGGAAGTTCGTGCCTGGACAGTAAAAGTGGGTGCGACTGCTCCTCAAGCTGCGGGTGTAATCCACACTGACTTCGAAAAAGGCTTTATCCGTGCTGAATGTATTGCTTACGATGACTTCGTACAGTACAACGGCGAAGCTGGCGCCAAAGAAGCAGGTAAATGGCGTCTGGAAGGTAAAACTTATATCGTTCAGGACGGCGATGTTCTGCACTTCCGCTTCAACGTATAAGTTGAAGATAAAAATGCCCCGATAATTCGGGGCATTTTTTATGTATTTTAAAAAGGATTAATCAGCTGCTATTTCCGCATATGAGGTGTCTTGTTCCATTAGCAAGCGTTGCTTACGTGCTTCAAGTAACATTTTTGCTTCTAGTTCCTTGCGAAAGCCGAACAGGAAAATTAATTCCGCAAGAACAAATAAAGGTCCGATCGCCAGGCCAATCAGATCATCCATAAATGCCGGTTTTTTCTTTTCGTAGAAATGACCTACAAACTGGAATGCCCATCCAATGGCAAAAATTCCAACGCTGCTACTCAGCCAGGTTCCAGTATCCCACTGTGCCACATTATAGGCATAAGGATAAACAAACATAAAAATGAAGGCCATGATCAATGCAAAAAATACATCAATAGTTAAATAATAAAGAATTGAAACAATGAGAAGTCCCAAGGCGAGAGTCACCTCAAAGCCGGACATCATCAGTGATACACGTGCAGTAAGACAAATAATGGAAAAAACAATTAATGGGACCCCAATAAAATGTGTCATGACATTCTTACGGTCTAAATGATAAGCTGCATACTGGCTTAATAGTCGTTCTACTCTGGTCATATTATTCTTCCTTGACTGGCCATAGAATTTGACTATAGCGCAACAATAAAAGATAAGTTGTCAGCTGGACGACAACTCATAAAACTTGGAGCAATAAAGCGAGTGGAAGAAAAATATCTTGTTGAATTAGAAAAAAATTCTTGGTTCTCAAAATTACCTTCTCATTTCCAGAACGTCCTGCTGAAACATGCAGTTACCTTATCCGTCGATAAAGACCAGGCCGTATTTTATTCAGGTGATGTGTTTGATGGAATTTATGCTGTATTAGAAGGTGCAATTGGTTTAGGTTCTATCAATATTGAGGGTAAAGAGGCAGTTTCTGCAATTGTAGAACCCATTGTCTGGTTTGGTGAAATCTCATTGGTGGATGAGCAGCCGCGTTCTCATCACGCCATCGCCTGCAAGAAATCCCTGCTCTTGCATATTCCCGCGCAATTTATTTATAAGCTGGTGGCTGAACAACCTGCATTCTGGTTTCACATCTCCCAGCTCATGAGCCAGAAATTACGTTATGTGTTTCTGGAATTATTTTCTATTCAGACCCAAACCATGCAACAACGCCTAGCGCAGCGTTTACTGTTTATTTTGCAAGGCTATGGCAATCACCTGGTCATTAAAAACCGTACCATTCAGTTGTCGCAAGAACAATTGTCACAAATGCTGATGTGTTCCCGCCAGACTATTAATCAGGAACTGCAACAGCTGGAAAAAATGAATATCCTGAAAATTGCCTTTAAACAGATTGAAATTCTGGATGTGCAACGACTACATCAATTGACTGGCGTTCCACTTCACTGATTCCGAACTAAGAAAATCAAAAAGGCTGAGCGTATGACTCAGCCTTAAGTTGACACAAACAAAATATCGATCAGCTGGCAACACCCACCTGTTTCGGATCAGTATTGCCCAGTTGTGGATGAGCAATTGCACTTTCACACTGTTTTTTGTCACGTTCATAATCGGCTTGCTTCTGTGCCAGACTATTCCCATCTTCAAGTGTGGTTCGTGCCCAGATTTCCAGACTGGTTAAAGCCTTACGACATAATGCATATTTTCCTTCAGTCACGGAATCAGTCATTTTCACATTAATGCGCCAATCCGTGCTCAACTTGCGCGCAGGCTGACGAACGCGTTTTTCAATTTGATCAATCTGCTTGTTGTAGACCAGCGGATCTACTTCATTCATAAATGTCCAAGCTTCATGGGCATAAGTGGTCGCATCATTGCTCAGTTTCGGGGCTGGCTTAATTTCCGGTGCTTGATTGCCTGAACCCTCATTTCCGCATGCCTGTAATAACAATGCTGTGCTGACTAAAGCAACACTCAGTATATAACGTGTCTTGAACATGAACATTATCAGGCTCGCCATCTTAAACAATTCGGCACTATGCTATTAAATTCACGTACAATACTCAATTACCATTTGACCCCTTGTTCAACTCTCCCTCCAAGGTGTGCTGTGTCCGAACTGAATCAACACGCTGTAAAACCTGCCAGTTTTTGGCAAGGTGCCAAAGACAGCCAGGCGATTATTTTTACCTATTTGCCCGTTTCTTTTGCCTTTGGGGTTTCTGCGACCCAGTTTGGCTTTACCGCATGGGAAGCATTATTCCTGTCCTGCTCTATGTATGCAGGTGCCAGTCAATTCCTAGTTGTTGCACTCTTAGGGAGTGGCACTTCCATCTGGATGACTGCATTAACTGTGATTGCTCTGGATATCCGTCATCTACTTTATGGCCCTGCGCTACAGAATTTGATTCAGGATCGGCTCAATTTGAAAAAAACCGCAGTCTGGGCTTGGGGACTCACCGATGAGGTATTTGCCTCTGGCATGATCAAACTGTCGCAACGGCGTCAGGAATGGTCTGAATCCTGGATGTTGGGGTTGAGTTTATTCAGCTGGCTGTCCTGGGCAACAGGTTCTTTTCTCGGTGGCTTATTTGCAGATCAGGTCAGCAACTTACCGCAATTTTTACAGGCCGCTTTAGACTTCCTGTTACCTGCGCTATTCCTAAGCTTCCTGCTGGCAGCCTTTGAGAAGAAACATACTTTTGTTGTCGCTGTGACGATTGTCGTATCAGCCATAGCCTGCTACATGATCGACCTGTCTGCTGCAATCTTTATTGGCATCAGTTCCGGTATTCTGGCAGGCCTGTTCAAGCACTATGTACTCAAACGTCCCGATCCTGAGCATATGGGAGAAGAACTATGAATTTAGAAATTATTCTGGTTGGTATTCTGGTCGGGATTGCCAATTTCGCTTCCCGTTTCGGACCTTTTTTTGTGATTCAGAAATCGCAGCAAGGTTCACAAAAGCGTGGTGCGCTGTGGTTGAAAATTGCCTTAGGTGCGATTGGAATTTCTGCAATTAGCTCAATGTTGGTCGTGGCGACACTACCGCCTTTGCTGGAAACTCCCGATAAAAGTGTGGCGATGCTGGCCGGTTTTATTGTATTAACAGTGCTGTATTTCAAGTTTAAACGCATTGTGATGGCCACTTTGACGGCTGCCCTCACCTATGGCCTGATTTATACTTACCTGCCGATTCATTTTTAAAGATTAAATCAATGAATATAAGAGGCTTATGCTACGTTCCGGTATAAGCCTCTTTTAATGATAATAAGAAAATTGGCATGTTTGAGCCAAAACAGATTATTAAAGGAAGATCTTTATTCATCAGCGCTGGGGTGAAGCATTACACTATTCTCGAAACTGTTTTCCTGCCGGATTTCGAATACTTTACTCAGTCTTTTCTATTGACTTTGTTCTTCCCTTTGCTGCTCCCCATCTCTCTTGGAACCCAACCAAATCATGCAACTCCTACCTTGGCTGGATTTAAGTCCGGGCCAGCTTCTGAAAATGAAAAAACTCAATCCGCAAAATCATATTTATTATTTAGATCCTCAAATCGATCCAGTGGAAGTATCTTTCTGATTTCTTAATCTAAATTTTGCGAACTTTATAAATAAAATTGTTGGTCAATATCACAATTTTGTATGAAACTTGGCTTATCTCCGCAGAGAGTTCTGCTATGCTAAAAGCCCATAAAATCAAGCATGGATGATTTACATGAGCGTGACGATTGGTACCCCACTACAGGCTTCTGCCTTCAAGGTCTTATTACTGGGTTCAGGTGAACTGGGCAAGGAAGTGGTGATTTCCCTGCAACGGTTAGGTGTCGAGGTTCACGCTGCTGACCGCTATGACCATGCACCTGCCATGCAAGTTGCCCATCAGTCGCATACCCTGAATATGGCTGATCCAGCAGAACTTAGACAGCTGATTGATCAGGTGAAACCAAATCTGATTGTCCCGGAAATTGAAGCGATTGCCACCCAGGTGCTGGTTGAAATTGAAGAGCAGAATATCGCAACGGTAATTCCATCCGCGAAAGCAGTGAATCTGACCATGAACCGTGAAGGCATCCGTCGTCTGGCCGCTGAAGAACTGGGCCTGCCAACATCTGCTTACCGTTTTGCTGATACTTTAGAATCTTTCCGTGCCGCTTGTGATGATATTGGTTATCCAAACTTTGTGAAGCCTGTGATGTCCTCTTCAGGAAAAGGGCAATCTCGCGTAAAAAGCTTCGATGAAGTTGATGCTGCCTGGGAATATGCGCAAACGGGTGGTCGTGTAAATCAAGGTACCGTCATTGTTGAGTCACAGATTGATTTTGATTTTGAAATCACCCTGCTCACTGTTCGTGCCAAAAATCCGAGAACAGGTGAAATCGAAACCTCTTATTGCGACCCGATTGGTCACCGTCAGGATTCTGGGGACTATGTTGAAAGCTGGCAACCTCAGCCAATGACACCTGCTGCATTGGAAGAAGCCAAGCGAATTGCCAATAAAGTAACCGTTGCGCTCGGTGGTTGCGGTATTTTTGGGGTAGAACTCTTTGTCAAAGGCGACAAAGTATGGTTTAGTGAAGTGTCACCACGTCCACACGACACCGGCTTAGTCACTTTAGCTTCCCAGTTCCAAAGTGAATTTGAGTTGCATGCGCGTGCGATCCTGGGCCTTCCGGTAAATACCACTCGTCATAGCGTTGCAGCCAGTGCTGTGATTTACGCCGGTGTAGATGATCAGAATCTTTCTTATTCTGGTCTGGATCTTGCTTTAGCAGATGGCAATACAGACTTGCGCCTGTTTGGCAAGCCTGAAGGCTTCAAACGACGTCGTATGGGTGTAGCAACTGCACGTGCTGAAACAACAGATCAGGCACGTGAGCTTGCGCAACAGGTGGCTCAACAAGTCAGTGTCAACCAAAACTAAGCTGAAAAACGAAACGGACGACTGTTCATGATCAATACCCTGCCATTGCTGAATTACACCAAAAGTAACCATGACATTAAAGCCATTAACGAATGGCGCAGTGATGTCGAGCACCAGCTGCAGGAATGTTTTGAAAATGGTGAGTCGATCCGTGACATTATTCTGACCCGATCAAATCTGATTGATGAAGCGCTACAGTTCCTGTGGAAGCATGCTGAACTCGATCAGACTGATCTGGGGCTATTTGCTGTCGGTGGCTACGGTCGCCGCGAAATGCTGCCCTATTCTGATGTCGATATCATGATCCTGTCAGAAGATGAAATTACGTCTGAACAGGAACAGTTGATTTCGACCTTTATTTCATCCTTATGGGATGTCGGCAATTTCAAGCCAGGTATTAGCGTCCGCACCATTAGTGAATGTGTCAATCAGGCCAGCAGTGACCTAACTGTAGCCACGACCCTGATTGAGTCCCGTCTGATCACCGGTAATGAAAGCCTAGCCAAATGGCCACGTCGTATCGTGTCTCAATCTTGGACCGACAAGACCTTTTTTGATGCCAAAATGGAAGAGCAGCATAAACGCTATGCTCAACATAACAATACCGAAAGTAATCTCGAACCGGACATTAAAAATGCCCCGGGTGGTATTCGGGATATTAACCAGATCGGCTGGATTGCTAAACGCCATTTCCGCGTAAACCGTATTTATGATCTGGTACATCTTGGTTTTATTTCAGAATTTGAACTGGCCGTTTTAGAAGAAGCCGAAAGCTTCCTCTGGGAAATCCGTCATCATCTGCATCGCATTACCAAACGCGATGAAAACCGCCTGTTATTCGACTATCAGCGTGATATCGCCGCGAAGTTCGGCTATGTACGTGAAGAAGGCCAGCCGCAGAACTATCCGATCGAACAGTTTATGAAGCGCTATTACCGCAATGCACAGCAGGTATCGACGCTGAATGAAATGCTGTTGGCTTATTTCAATGAATCGGTAATTACCCCGCGCCTGCCAAACTATGAGCGTAATATCGAAGAAATTAACCAGAACTTTAAACTGGTTGATGGCAAACTTGCGGTACAGCACCATAAAACTTTCTCGGAAAATCCAAGCGCAATTCTGGAAATCTTTTATCTTCTGGCAAACCGTCCAGAGATTGAAGGCATCCGTGCCCGTACTTTGCGTCTTTTAACGCTCGCAGCAAAACGGATTGATCAGGATTATCGCAATAATCCTGTTCATCAAGCGCTGTTCATGGCGATTATCCGTTCACCATATCGTTTATATGAAACCTTGGTAGCAATGAAACGCTACGGCGTATTAGGGAATTATATTCCGGCCTTTGGCCAGATTATGGGGCTGATGCAGTATGACCTGTTCCATATCTATACTGTAGATGCGCATACCCTACTGCTATTACGCAACCTGAACCGCTTTAAGGAACCGGAATTCGCCAAGGAATTTCCGGTAGTCAGTTCGGTGTTCCAGCGTCTGGCCCGTCGTGACATCGTCTATCTGGCTGCCCTGTTCCATGACATTGCCAAAGGTCGTGGTGGTGACCATAGCGAACTCGGTGCCACAGATGCGATTGCATTCTGCCGCACGCATGGCTTTACCGAACGTGAATGCAATCTGGTTGCATGGCTGATTCAAAATCACCTAATTATGTCTGTGACTTCACAGAAAAAAGATATTTCTGATCCGGATGTGGTCCGTGAATTTGCAGAAAAAATGGGTGATATGGAGCACCTGGACTATCTGTACACCCTGACTGTTGCCGACATTAATGCCACCAATCCAAAACTGTGGAATACCTGGCGTGCGTCTTTAATGCGTCAGCTATATACGCATGCGCGTGATGTAATCCGTTCTGGTCTGGGTCGTCCGGTGGATTATCAGATGCTGATTGAAGACACCAAGTTTGCTGCCAGCGAACTACTGGTACAGGACTTCTCTTTATATGATGTAGAAACCATCTGGCAGGAACTCGGTGATGACTACTTCCTGAAAGAATCGCCAGATGAAATCGCCTGGCATACCCGTGCTATTTTACAGCATGGTGATAATTCTGAACCGCTGGTGCTGATGCGCCCGCATCGTAAATATGCGCAAGATGCAGTGCAGATCTTTATTTATACGCAAGATAAACCAAATCTGTTTGCCACCACAGTGGCCGTTCTGGACCGCATGGACCTGGATGTACAGGATGCAAGAATTATCACAGCAACCAAGGCGTTCAGCCTAGACACGTATGTCGTGCTTGACCGTTTCGGTACGCTGCTTACCGATCCGGAACGCGAGCTGAAAGTGATTGATGCACTTAAAGATGCTTTAAGTCATTCCGATAAATACCCAGGCCTGATGCAGCGCCGTATTCCACGTCAGCTCCGTCATTTTGATATTGAAAATACGGTAGATATCAGCCTGAACCCTGTTTTGAACCAGAATATGGTGGAAATTGCCACGCTCGACCAACCGGGTCTACTTGCCAAAGTAGGCGGATTATTTATGATGCGTGGTCTGGATATCCATTCTGCTAAAATTGCCACACTTGGCGAACGTGCCGAAGACATTTTCTTTGTCACCAAAAAAGATGGCATGCCGTTGAACCCTGAAGAATCTTCTGAATTTGCCTCTGCGTTAAAAGCAGCGCTGGATGAAGCCTCTAATCAGGTCAACAGTCAACACTCACATTAAAACGCGGTAACTCATTCATGAACTCTAGCTTGTCTTTATTGCATCCTTATCCATTTGAAAAGTTGAATAAGCTTTTTGCGGATATTAAGCCTGCGAATATGCCACTCATTCCCCTATCGATTGGTGAACCAAAGCATCCAGCTCCTGAGTTCGTGAAACAGGCCATTATTGATAATTTTCAGCATCTTTCGACTTATCCAAACTCGAAAGGTTTACCTGAACTGCGTACCAGTATCGCCAACTGGCTGACTCGCCGTTTTAAACTAAATAGCATTAGCGCAGACAGCAATATCTTGCCAGTATCGGGTACCCGTGAAGCAATCTTCTCTTTTGTACAGGCCCTGATTAATCGTGAAGATGCACCTTATGTGGTGATGCCAAATCCTTTTTATCAGATTTATGAAGGTGCAACGCTACTTGCAGGTGCAAAACCGTACTTTATCAACTGCACTGAGGAAAATAATTATCTTGGTGATTTTGATACAGTGCCTGCTGAAGTCTGGGAAAAAACCGCACTCCTATTTGTCTGCACACCGGGTAACCCGACAGGTGCAATCCTGTCCAAAGAACAGTTTAAAAAGCTAATTGCACTTTCTGATAAATATGATTTTGTAATTGCTTCAGATGAATGCTACTCAGAGTTATGGTTTGATGAAGCCCCTGTGAGTTTACTGGAAGTCTGTGCAGAAATCGGACGTGATGACTACAAAAACTGCGTAGTATTCCATTCGCTCTCTAAACGCTCGAATCTTCCAGGCATGCGTTCAGGCTTTGTTGCGGGTGATGCGGATTTGCTTAAACCTTATCTGCAATATCGTACTTACCACGGTGCAGCGATGCCGGTTCAACATCAGCTGGCTTCAATTGCTGCCTGGGATGATGAAGCACATGTTGAAGAAAACCGCGTACAGTACCGTGCCAAGTTTGATCTGTTCCAGAAAGAGCTTGGTCACTTGTTGCCACTAAAAAAACCGGATGCGGGTTTCTACTACTGGTTGAAAGTAGACAATGACGAAGAATTTGCCAAACGCTTAATGGAACAGGCGCATATCAAAGTACTTCCTGGTCGCTACCTGTCTCGTGATACTGAGCAAGGCAATCCAGGTGAAAACCATGTACGTCTGGCACTGGTGGCTGATCTGGCACAATGTGAACAAGTCATTGAGCGCTTAAAAGCCATTCTTTAACCAAAAATTTTTAATAAAAAATCCACTATATTTATAGTGGATTTTTTATTTCAATTTTATGTTCCAGACTATACACCAGATTGTGGTCTACACCCTTAATCGGCTCCAGCTTGGCAGCCAGCACCGCTTCTTTAAATTTAGCATCGACAACTCTCAAGCCAGAACTCTGAATGATCTCAACGTCGGTAATCCGCCCTGTATTGGCGATGACCGTCATTTGCACGATTACTGTCTTGGCACGTTGCAATTCTGCATCATTAAATCTCAGATACGGTGCTTTTAGCCAGCTGACTTCATAGCCCTGCTTCGCCAGCAAATGTGGCGGAACAGCATCTTTGACAGTAGGCGGCTGATAAGCTGGAACAGGCTGCTTCAGCCTTTTTAGTAATTGCCGGGTTTTTTCATCCTGTGCATAAGCAGGAGCTAAAAACAGCCCGATATATGCGCTAAATAGCAGGCTCTGAACGAGGATTCTGGATAGCATGGAATGGCTTGAAGAGAGTAAAGGCGGCCAATAACCGCCCTGAATAAGCGCCTTACAGCGCTTTTTCGATCTCAGCTTCCAGGTCTTCAGGCTTGGTGGTTGGCGCAAAACGGTTCAGTACCTTGCCATCACGCCCAATCAGGAACTTGGTAAAGTTCCATTTAATACCATTACCCAGAATCCCTTTAGAATTATTGGTCAGATAACGGAAAATTGCATGTGCTTCAGGACCTTTGACATCGATCTTGGAGAACATCGGAAATGTCACCCCATAGTTCTTCTGGCAATATGCACCAATTTGCTCATTACTGCCCGGATCCTGTCCGCCAAACTGGTTACAGGGAAAGCCTAAAACTTCCAGGCCACGATCTTTATATTTCTCGTAAAGTTTTTCTAGGCCGGCGAACTGCGGTGTGAAACCGCACTTACTTGCGGTATTCACAATTAACAGTACCTTTCCTTCATAGTCTGCAAATTGTTTGGTTTTTCCATCTAACAATTCAGCTTCAAACTGATATATGCTGGTCATGGATAAGTTTCCTCATCATTTTTTTCTTGTGTTTTTAATTCTAATGAAGCTGAGTTCACACAATAACGTAAGCCAGTTGGCTGAGGTCCATCAGTGAAAACATGCCCTAAATGTGCATCACAATGATGGCAAACAATTTCTGTTCTGACCATACCATGAGATGTGTCTAAATGCTCTTCAATTGCAGAGCCGTTGATCGCCTTATAGAAGCTTGGCCAGCCACAGCCACTGTCATATTTGGTTTCTGAGGTAAATAAAGGTTCACCACAACAACGGCATACATAAGTACCATCTTGTTTCGTATTCCAGTATTTACCGGTAAATGCTGGCTCCGTCCCTTTTTGACGTGTAATACGGAACTCTTCAGGTGATAACTCTCTTTGCCATTCTCTGTCTGATTTACTGAGTTTTCCCATGATGACGGTCCTTTCTATCTTGCTATTTTAAATAGGATAATTCTATATTTACGTGATTCATTTTAAAAATTCTAGTGTTTGTTTAACATTTTACAAAAGACATATAATCCCCCAAAAAAGCAAAAAGTAAGCAAATTAACAAAATAAAAGTAAGCATTTTGTTCATTAAATGCTTTTTTGTGAGCAATTTTAGTGTTAGGCTTGGTACTAAATTTGCTCAGGATTAAATAATGTCGCAAAAAAAAAGCGTAATTTTTAAAAATCTATTGCCGGAGATTAAACAATATCAACAGCTTGGATTTACGCATGAAAAAATTGTGGCATTACTCCGAGATGAGCACGATCTCGATCTAGTCACCACTGAGACATTTAAAAGCTACTTATATCGTTATGCAAAAGTGACCTCAACTCTTTCAGAGAACATCAAAATGCCGAACACTTTCCAAAAATCTCGCGAAATCAAAAAATCGTCTAAACTCGAGCATGTATGCTACGATATTCGCGGACCAGTGTTACGAGCAGCCAACGAGATGGAGGAAGCCGGACATAAGATCATCAAGCTGAATATCGGCAACCCTGCTCCATTTGGTTTTGAAGCACCCCAAGAAATTATCAATGATGTGGCGCTCAACCTGCCAAATGCGATTGGATATACCGACTCAAAAGGTATTTTCCCGGCACGTAAGGCGATCTGTCAGTACTACCAGCAAAAAGGTATTCTGGATATGCACGTCAATGATGTGTATGTGGGTAACGGCGTGTCCGAGCTGATTGTAATGGCAATGCAAGGCTTACTAGATGACGGCGATGAAATGCTGATTCCAATGCCTGATTATCCGTTGTGGACTGCGGCAGTGAACCTGTCTGGTGGTACTGCGATTCACTATAAATGTGATGAAGAAAATTACTGGTATCCAGACATCGCAGATATGGAAAGCAAGATCACACCAAATACCCGCGGTATCGTGATCATTAACCCGAATAACCCGACAGGCTCAGTTTATCCACGTCACGTATTACAGCAAATCGTGGATCTGGCGAAAAAGCACGACCTGATTTTGTTTGCTGACGAAATTTATGACAAGATCATTTATGACGGTGTTGAGCATGTTGCCGTTGCATCACTTGCCGGTGATCAGCTATGTATCTCTTTCAATGGCCTATCTAAAGCTTACCGTATTGCAGGTTACCGTTCTGGCTGGATGGCTATTACGGGTGATAAGTCTCGTGCAGCAGATTACATCGAAGGTCTGGATATGCTGGCATCGATGCGCCTTTGTGCCAACCATCAGGCGCAATATGCAATTCAGACTGCTCTCGGGGGTTACCAGTCAATTAATGACCTGATCCGCCCAGGTGGTCGCCTGTATGAGCAGCGCAATATTGCCTGGGAAATGCTGAATGAAATTCCTGGTGTCACTTGTGTGAAACCAGAAGGTGCAATGTACTGCTTCCCTCGTCTAGATCCGGAAATTTACCCGATTGAAGATGATGAAAAACTGATGCTGGATCTGCTGCGTGCCGAGAAAGTATTGCTGGTTCAAGGTACAGGCTTTAACTGGCCAACTCCGGATCATTTCCGTGTGGTATTTCTGCCAGCAGAAAATGAACTGCGTGAAGCCATTAACCGTTTGAGCCGTTTCCTGGCAAAAATTCGTTAATAGCACCGATAAAAAAAACCGCGTTTAATAACGCGGTTTTTTTTAAAATTAATTTGCTTTTAAATCTTTTAGTGGATTACCAAATTGTTTCAGATATTCAATCCCTAATTGACGTGAACCCTGATCATTAATATGGTTATCATCTTTTAGGCGATATAAAGGCACATCATTCACGATGATCTTACATACCTGCTGATCACAGATCACTTTGGTCGGATCAATGATTTTCAAATCAGGGTATTTCAGTTTGGCTTCAGCCAATATTTGGTTAAATGGTTCTAAATGGGTTTCGTAACTCCTTCTGGAAACCGTACATTGTGCATGTCGATTTAGAATTTCATTACGGATATTACAGTCTGAAGGTATCCCATCCCAATCCAATCGTGGTACATCGTTCAGTATTACCACTTGATCACTCGCTTTGTGGGCAATTTCTAGCGCTTTCATCAAGCCGGCTTTAAAGATTTCATTATTACGCTGATGAATCCCATCTTTAAGTTTCACCTCATCTCCAAAATATGGCGCATAAGAACCGGCTAAAATAATCATTGGATAATGGGTTTTAGACAGATGTTCGGTAAGAGCATTATTACGTTGCTCAAACTTAATGAGTTCTTCCCAACGTCCGAGCTTTAACTCAGAACGCTGCACGCCAGGCAAATAAAAAGTTGAACTCTGGGTAATATCATAACCACGTAAATTGGCATCTTTGGCCCATTCATCCAGCATTGCAGTATAGGCATTGGCATGTGAATCACCGATCAACAAGAAATCAATATCATCCTTCGTGTGCCCTAATATACAATCTTTAGGATCAGGTAAGGTTTTCGGATTCGTATCCATACACTGGCTACGAATCACATGCGCATAAGCCTGCAATGCTTCCTGCTTGACATATACGGAGGGTAGAAACCGATCAGGAAAACCTTCATTAGTTTTAATGATCTGGGCAATCACAATAAAGATGATCGCAGGAATTACAAATCCGAGAAGAATCACCTTGCAATTGGCAGCCATTACAAAGCGTTTTAGGGGTTTTTCTGCCAGCTGATAGGTAAGAAATGCCAAAAGCATTGACAGCAGGAGAATGATGATCTGATTTTCTGTATTGAGTGGCAGCATATAAATGCCAAATAACATGATAATCGGCCAGTGCCATAAATACAGCGGATATGAAATTTTTCCGATCCAGGTGCTCAGCTGATTACTGAGCAGCAGATTGGTTACGGATACAGATTGGCCCAGATAAATAATTACTGCTGTTGCCAGACACGGAATCAGCGCCATAAGACCGGGAAATGGCGTGTATTGATCAAAATATATTGCTGCTGCAAACAAAACAAAGACTCCGAGCCACACCAGGGTCTGTAGTAATTTTTTAGGTAGTTTTGGTCGTGGCAAACAAGTGATCAAGGCGCCAATCAGTAATTCAAAAGCCCGTACCGGCATGCTGTAATAGGCCTTGGCTGGATTTTGTATGAGTTGATATTGAGCATAAGCCAGTAGAACAATAATCAATATACTGATCATTAACCAGAGATATTTACGCGATGCTCTGGCAAGAAATAGCCATAATATTAAAGGCCAGAAAATATAGAACTATTCTTCCACCCCCAATGACCATAGGTGCAATAGGGGTACATTTTCCACGCTCGGGCTAAAGTAATCCCCCACTTCATTGCGCATATAGAGGTTTGCAATGAGCACAGTGGCATACATGACACTATTAAAATATTCAGTCAGTTCACCCGGCAGCATCACCTGCCAGGCAATCAGGCTAACCACAGCGAGTACGGTAAAATACGCTGGTGCCAAACGGACTACACGTTTTTTATAGAATCGTGCAATTGAAAATTGTTGGGCCTGAATATCGCGTGTGAGAATAATGGTGATCAGATGACCTGAAATCACAAAGAAGATATCTACACCAATATAACCACCAGAAAATAGTGACCAGCCTAAATGATTGAAAATAACCAGAGATACCGCAATAGCACGTAGGCCATCGATATCTGGCCCGTAGGCAATACTCATAAAAACAGGAAAAGGGGGAGATAAGCTATTTTATGCCTTTCCAATTTCAGAATAAATTCTTTTATATTTATCTTACATTATGACGTTTATTCTAATTCCTCAGCTTTCAAATAAGGATAAGGATTAGTCGCGCCCTGCCCGCTAAAATAAATTCCATAATGCAGATGTGGTGGTGTTGATTTAGCATTACCGGTGTTGCCCACATAGGCAATGACTTCGCCAGCTTCCACCCAGTCACCTTCCTGAATATGCTCAGCATAATCCTCCAGATGTGCATAATAATGCTGGCTCAGCTCCGGCCCTGTTACCCAGATCACTTTACCACCGAGATTATTTGTTCCAATATTTCTGATGATACCCTGGGTTGCACTCAGCACAGGTGTACCTCGTTTGGCAAAGATATCTATTCCTTCATGCTTACGGCCTGCACTTCGTGAAGCACCCCAAGTATCATTGAGCTGTCTTTGCGTCACACCTTCGACTGGAATGGTTAAAGGTTGTGATAAAGTTTCTTTTCTCAACTGCCAATACAGATAAGGACTTTTCCAGCCCGCTGACTCACCAGACGGTGGTGGCTGACAGCCACTCAGAAGTATCAATACAATAATTAATAATAAGGAAGCGCTTAAATTCGGCACTGCAATTTCTCATTCATTCTTCTTAAAATAATCTTATTCAATTCAATCTGATTACACGTGCTGTTCTTGTAATTTTTATTGATGATTCCTTTGAAAATTATTTTTTCTCTTCTAAACAATAAAAACCCTCTTATAGAGGGTTTTGTCATTGATTATCACCGATTCACAATCATGGACTATTTACGTTTTTTCGCCCGTGATGGTTTAGATTTTTGAGGTTGCTGCTGTTGCTGCTGTTGATCCTCGTCCTGCATAGAATCCTTTTTGTCCTTTTGCTGAACCTGCTTATGTTTTGCCTGAGATCTAGCCATTTTTGACTCCTACTCATCTCGATCAAAAAGATTGTTTTTCTACTCTAACCACTATAAATAAATAACCAATGCAAGAGTCGTATCTAATTGCTTCAATGTAATTACATTTTAGCTAAGTTATTCTGTTTTAAGGGGACATGTTTTTTGGTTATTACAAGTCTTACAGATGTTTGCACGCTGAAACATGAGATTACTCAGCGTATAATTTATATATTGAGGTTTATAATTATGAAGTCAAAATTTTAGTGTCAGCTCCGACTGTAAAGATCATAGATTATGATGAGTTTAACTCGGTCATTTTAACCCTGTGTCTTTTATTTAAGATATTGGAAGAGTCCCTTCTCTGCCACAATAGTGATTTTAGTCTGTATGTTCAGAAAACCTGGCAAGCAAGATTTAAATTTTTACAGATAGATGAGAGTGATCAAAAAAATGGCTAAAAAAGAAGTGTTTATTTCCGTCGACATTGAAGCTTCCGGCCCGATTCCTAGGGAATATGATTTGCTATCTATCGGCATGTGTCTCGTCGATCAACCTGAGATCCAGTTTTACTGTGAATTAAAGCCGGTCTCCCATAAAGCTGACCCGAAAGCCTTGGCCGTTAGCGGTTTCAATTTAGAAGATTTAACAAAAAATGGGATAGATCCCACCACTGCGATGCAGAATTGCACTGTGTGGATTGAGCAACATCTTTCCAAATCTGAAACACCAATTTTTGTCGGATTAAATGCCGGTTTTGACTGGTCTTTTATGAATTATTATTTCCATAAATTTATCGGACACAATCCTTTTGGTGTTTCCTCACTCGATATTAAATCTCTTTATATGGGTGCATTTGGCGGACGTTGGTCAGAAACACGGGCAAAGAATATTATTGAAATTTTAAAGCCACAAAGCAGAGGCAATCATAATGCATTACACGATGCGATCTTTCAGGCTGAGCTGTTCCGTTTAATTTTAAAACAGATTCAGGTTTGATTTTTATTAACGCTTATAGCTGCACTTTACCCTTTTACAAGATACTATTTACAGATTCAACTGCGAGCGGTTTCAAAAATATTTCGAGATAAGCAACACTTTAAGGCCGTCTTCCCTCATAATACCCATATATAAATCCACCGCTTTTTAGATTCCAATGGGAGATCACGACTATCCCCACGCGAAGAAATCTGCTCATTTTCAAATTTTTGTAATTATAGAAGTCTTTTCCTATGAAAATCGTCATTCTAAATAAACCTTATGACGTCCTCTCCCAGTTTCGTAAAGACGAAGCACACATGACGATGTCTGATTTCGTAGATGATCCTACACTGCGTCTGGCAGGTCGTCTCGATATGGACTCGGAAGGTTTGGTATTCCTGACCGATCATGGTGGTTTAAACCAGTTCATTACCAATCCTGCCAATAAAAAATTCAAGACTTACCTGGTTCAGGTTGAAGGCGACGTGACTGAAGAAGCACTTGAGCAGTTACGTAAAGGTGTAGAGCTGAAAGATGGTATGACCTTACCTGCAAAAGCAATCAAGGTTCAGCAACCTGAATGGTTATGGGATCGTGATCCTCCAGTTCGTTACCGTGCTTCTGTACCAACGTCATGGGTAGAAATTTCGATTTGTGAAGGCCGTAATCGTCAGGTACGTCGTATGACTGCTGCCGTAGGTTTCCCGACTTTACGTTTGATCCGTACCAAAATCGGTTCTATTGATCTGGTTCAATTGGGTCTGCAACCAGGTGAAACCAAAGAAATTGAACCTTTGCTTTACCCTGACTTTAAAGATGTACCCGCAGAAGAGCCATACCGTTCACGTTCTTACGTGAAAAAACCAGGTGGTACGGGTGGCAAACCACTCAATAAAAAAGTGAATAAAGACGGTACCAAGAAGAAAACTGGTACACCACGTGTTTGGCAACTGGAAGAAGGTGAAAAACCACGTCGTAAGACCAATGGTACGACACGTCCAAATACCAAAGCACCACGTGGTCGCGGACGCGGTCGTGGCTAAGTTTTAATAAAATCTATCAAGCTCACTTCGGTGGGCTTTTTTTATTACATAAATTTAATATTTTTTAGTCTTTTAGACTAATTATAATTATTCATTTTGCGATGGGTCTCATGAAAAAAATTATTTTTGCCTTAGCTGCGACTTCCCTTTCAACTCTTGGCTTTGCCAATCCACTCAGTGTGCATGTGCTAAATCAGGAAACTGGCCTGCCTTCTGCCAATATCACGGTAACTTTAGAAGCCCAGCAAGGTGAGAAATGGGTCAAACTCAATGAAGCCAAAACAGATAATAATGGCCGGATTAAAGAATTCTATCCTAAAGAGACTGCGCTACAAAAAGGCATTTATAAGGTGACTTTTAAAACGGGCGACTGGTTTAAGGCCAATAATCAACGCACCTTTTTCCCAGAAATTCCGGTTGTGTTTGTGATTGATGGTACTTTGGAGCATTACCATATTCCACTGTTGTTAAGTTCTTATGGATATTCAACGTATCGGGGGAATTAATTAGAGAAAAGTGACTATCAACTCGAAACAAACTCATCATAAATAATGTCTCGACCTTCTACCACATGAATAAATGATGCTCCCATATCATTCTCTTTTCTACCGATATAAAGGGTAAAAGCTTCCTTTACCCTATTCCCATATAAATCTTTAAATTCGAGGAATAAAAATTTACGGTAAATCATTCCATCTAGGAATTTATCAAAACTAGAAATATTCAATATAAAATTAATTTCGTGAGTTAAATCTTTTGTTAATCTTTTTATCTCATAAACTTCATAGTGATATTCTTCATCTACCAAGATTTTAATATTATAAGCATCTCCCTTGCCTAAATTACACATACTTAAATAAATATCAAAATAATCATCTTCCTCATTTAATTCATATTTTCTTATACAACTTCCACTCTTAAAACTAAATAATGGTTTTGCACTCTGATTTCTATATTCCACTTGCTGAACTTGAATTTCAACCATCTTTCTAAATTCTTCTATTTGTAATTGCAAAGATTCAGATTGTTGCCTAATTGATTTAGAATTCTGCTCTAACTGTTTACCCTGCTGGACATAGCCTAAAATCAGCCACAAAAAAGCGATAGGGGCAACTATACCTGCAAGAAAATCACCTAATTCATTTAAAGATATTGGACTTTTCAAATCTCCGAAAAACCAAAATATAAAAATTATGGCTAACCAGACAACTGTAATTCCCATTCCCCAATTTAAACTCTTCTTATTCATATTCACATAAAAAAACCGATGCCTAAGCACCGGTTTTACATGGTTTATTTAAACTATGCAAATCACGCTTTCAACCAATTCTCAGCTTTAGCTTGATCTTCAATTTTAAGTTCGACTTCAGTCAATGCAGAACCAGCTGCTTGAACCTCAAAGGCCATTAACTCATCACGACGGAATGCATGAACAGTATAAGTTCCTTCCTGCTTCGCATATTTCTCGGCAAGCTTTGTCGTCGCTTTCAAGCCATCAATTGCAATGATCACATCATTGGCTGACAGGCCTGCTTTGGCAGCAGCACTGTCACGACGAGCGGATTGAATAAATACACCTTCAGGCTTATCTACCAATTTCAAACCAAATGGCAGAGACTTGTCATTTTTCAGGGTATAGCTTACCCCAAACTCAGGGAATAACTGATCCAGTGGTAATTCTTCTGTGGTATTGATCAGATGGTTGATCTGTTCTAACCACTTATCGCCAGTCAATTCTTCACATAACTCGAAGATAGTACGCTCGTTCACCTGAATGCCATTTTGCGCATTTTCATACAACTTGCGCATCAAGGCATCCAGGCTTGAACCACGTAGACGCAAGCCTAAATCTAAGCAAAGTGCCACTAAACAACCTTTGTTGTAATAGCTGGTGCCAGCATTATTCGAGTTTTCATCCTGACGATAGAATT
Organism: Acinetobacter sp. ACNIH3; assembly: GCF_002918965.1. Classification (NCBI taxonomy): domain Bacteria; kingdom Pseudomonadati; phylum Pseudomonadota; class Gammaproteobacteria; order Moraxellales; family Moraxellaceae; genus Acinetobacter; species Acinetobacter sp. ACNIH3. The sequence continues at coordinate 66,707 of NZ_PQLP01000008.1, forward strand.
TCACCCAGGCATCAAAGCTTGATTCAGACACACTTTGAATAAAGCGACCTGGGTTTTGCAAATAACGGTCAATCTGTGCTTTCAGTAAAGCAATATATGATTCCTGGTTAATCACACCACTACGTAGCAGAATCAGGTCATCATAATAAGAAGTAAATCCTTCAAAGATCCAAAGTAAAGAGGTGTAGCCTTCTTTGTTTAAATCGTAATTCACAAAGTTTTCAGGGCGAATAAATTTCACTAACCAAGAGTGGAAATATTCATGGCTACATAAACCTAAGAAACGCTGATAATCCTTCGATGGCTCTTCCGGCTCGTTGGCTTTCGGCAGATCGTCACGTGGTGTAATCAGACTGGTTGAGTTTGGATGTTCCAGACCGCCATAACTGTTGCCTGTTGCCATGGTCATAAAGGTATAGTTACTAAATGGCGCCGAACCAAACATAGAAATTTCGGTACTACAGATCTTTTCCAGATCCTGCTGCATGCGTTCAGCATTCATCTCATGTTTGCCAGAAACCACGAACTCATGCGGAATACCATTGGCTTCAAAGCTAAAACGGGTCTGTTCTGCTAGTTCAAATGGTGAATCGATCAGCTCGGCATAATTTTCTGCTTTAAGCGTATAGCGGCCTTTGACCAGGCTCTTGGATGCCATACCGGTTGCTAACTGGAAGTGTTTCAGTTCATCTGGCAGGAAGATTTCAACTTCAATCGCTTTATTTTCTTGTCCTTCCAGCCCCAGACAAGCACAGGCCGGGTTCACATATAGACGTGTTTCATCGACATACGCACCCCGTACGGACAGATCATAAGCATAGACATCATATTCAACCGTGATCAGTTCATGGTCGGTATTAAACAGGCGCCATTTATTCTTTTCAAATTTCTGGATTTTCAGCTGGCGTCCTGCTTCATCAAAGGCTTTCACTCCTTCAATGTGCTTGGAAAATTCACGAATCAGGTAACTGCCCGGAATCCACGTTGGCAAAGACAACACCTGTGTAGGGTCTGCTAAAAAGCGAACAGTCACGTGAACAAGATGCTGACGATAATCGTCAAATTCGATTTGATAATGCAACATAATGGGCGATTCAAAAGAAATTAGAATGTGTTAAGTCTAAGCTTAACATTTTTTTCCAATACATTGCGGAAGTGTCTTAAATGTCTACAATGAGTACTAGCCATGACAAAAAAAAAGGCTTAGCATGCCTAAAATTTTTTTGCTCGCCAATGGACTGGTCGAATAAGGAACTCCCTTGAAATTTATCGCCTCACTGATTGCGACATTGTGCTTTTTTATGTCCGCAATCTCGCATGCTGCCCTACTTAATATTAATCCTGAAAGTGTTGAGGCAGAAGCCTGGACCATTCTGGACAGCCAGACCGGTCAGACTATTGCTTCACATAATGAAGACCTGCAACGTGCTCCGGCTTCCCTGACCAAAATGATGGTAGCTTATATCACGCTCAAGGAAATTCAGGCCGGAAAATTAGATAAAAATGAAGTAATAACTGCAACGTCTGTAGTGAATATGGTGATGTGGGATGAATCCCAGATGTACCTAAAAGAAGGTGATCAGATTTCAGTAGATCAGTTATTGGCAGGCTTAATTGTAATGTCTGCCAATGATGCCGCAGTGACGTTGGCGGAAAAAATTTCTGGAAGCGTACCCAAATTTGTGGAGCGTATGAATCAGGAAGCCAAAGCACTGGGCATGCAGCATACCAACTTTCAGAATCCGGCCGGCATTACCATGCCTGAGCACTATTCTACAGCAGCCGACCTGGCCAAACTGTCTCAGGCTTTGGTCAATGAAACGCCAAACTATCTGTTCTATTCCAAGCAACAGAGCTTCAGTTATAACCAGCGTTTCCACCGTGCCACCAATCTATTGCTAAAAATAGACCCAACAGTAGACGGCTTGAAAACTGGTTTTACCCGTGCTGCAGGTTATAACCTGGCTGCAACTGCGATCCGTCCAAGCATGGACATGAGTCTATCTAACCGTCGTTTAATCGTCGTGGTGATGGGAAGCAAAAGTGCTGTAAAACGTGCGGAAGTCGCTCATAAGCTAATGAACCTGGCCTATACCTATACCCGCAATGAGGTAGCACTCAAGGACAAGCAAGTGCTGGCTGAACTACCTGTGGTTCAATCTACCCTGAAAATGTTTAAGGTAGCGACCAAAAAACCTGAATTAATTACTACTTCACTCTATGATCAGAGCTATAGCATTGACCTGAACCAGTTTGATCAAAGTACTCAACGCGTGATGTTAGATACTGGGAATGGTACTCTACAAAGCATTGAGCCATTACGCGAAACTCAGACCCACTTAAACATTGAAGTGAATGAGACCCAATTGACCGCGCCACTGGCAAAAGTCATGCAATTGGCAACGGTAAACGTCTATCAGAATAATCAGTTGATTCGTACCATCCTGATTGAAGATCAGGTCGATATTGAAGAAGCGAATTTCTTTGAAAAGTTCCTGCAATGGTTATTTGGCCTATTCTCCAGTACGAATGCAGACGTTATATTGTATCCGATTGGCAAATAAAATCTGAGACAGACAAAGGATGGCAATTATATTAATTAGCCGTCCTTTTTTATTGCCTACATTTATTTTTAATTTTACCAATAACAACCTCCATAAAAGACATTATTAATTTATATCCTTGAATTGCTACAATTTGTAAGCTGTATAACAATTCTTATCAAGACCTTATTTTAAGCCTGTCATAGTATGTTTTCTTTCTATTTCATTAAAAAAATAAATAGGTTAACAAGGTATGACAGCCCATAAAATTGTGATTGTAGGTGGTGGTGCAGGTGGTCTGGAACTGGCTACCCAGTTAGGACAAAGCTTAGGCAGAAATGGTAAGGCCCAGATTACCCTGATCGACCAGAAGCTGACCCATATCTGGAAACCTCTTCTTCACGAAATTGCAGCGGGAACACTCAATCCGCATGAAGAAGAAACCAATTATTTTGCCCATGCCGCAGCAAATCATTATGAATTTGTTCTGGGCACGTTTAAAAATATTGACCGTGAAACCAAACAGATTCTGGTTGAAACCGAATACTTTTCTAAAAAAGTCCAACCTACCAAGAATAGAAGCATTGACTATGACACCTTGGTGCTTGCTTTAGGCTCCACTTCAAATGACTTTAATACTGAAGGTGTCAAACAGTTCTGTCATTTCCTCGACAGCCGCGAACAGGCGGATATTTTCCAGCAAGACCTGCTGCATCTTTACTTAAATGCCCAGAATGAAGCAGATAGCCGTGAACTGAAAATTGCTATTATCGGTGCAGGTGCTACAGGCGTTGAACTGGCAGCAGAACTGGTTTCTGCCAAGAATAATTTTCATAAATATGGTCTAAACAAGATCGATCCGAATAAGGTCAAAATTACCCTGATTGAAGCTGCAGATCGTATTCTTCCTGCCCTGTCTCCCAAAGTTGCTGAGCACACGATGAAGCAGCTGAAACAGCTAGGTATTGAAGTACTAACTCAACATCGTGTGGCTAAAGTCGATGAAGAGCATATTTATTTTGTAGATGGTTCAAGTTTGGAAGCAGAAGTAAAAGTCTGGGCAGCCGGGATCAAGGCGACTGAGGTACTCACGCAACTTGAGGGACTGGAAAGAGACAATATTCATCGCCTTAAAGTTTATGCGACATTGCAGACGACCGCAGATCCGAATATTTTTGCCTTTGGGGATTGTGCACATTGCAAGCCTAGAGCTGATGAACCCGTCTTGGGACCACGTGCACAGGTTGCAAGCCAGCAGGCCAGTTTCCTTGTCAATTCTTTACGATTACGTGCGAATGGTCAGACACAGTTACCGATGTTTGTCTTCTCGGATAAAGGTTCTCTGGTGTCCTTAAGTGAAAATAAAGCCGTAGGTGAATTACTCGGTCAGGTCAATGTACAGGGCTTTGTCGCCAAGTCGATGTATGTTTCATTATATCGGCTGCATCAGGCCACGATCTTGGGCTATACTCAGGCTGGGGTAATGACGGTAAAAGACTTCGTTACAAGAAAAATCTCGCCGAAGATAAAATTGCATTGAAATTTACAGATGCGCCCCCATCAATGAAAAAATCAGCATTTATATAGGGAAATTGCATTTTTTTTGCTAATTTTAGTCTACAAAAACTCAATTTCACTTTATGATGTATCTCTTAAAAAATTTGATTGGATCAATATCATGACTGCAGTTGCAAATGACCTCGTGGTTTCTTTCCACTACACATTGACTAACGCAGAGGGTGAAACTCTCGATAAATCTCAAGGTGAACCACTTGCATATTTGCATGGTGCAGGCAACATCATTCCTGGCCTTGAAAATGCACTACTTGGTAAAACTGTAGGCGACAAATTCACTGTAACTGTTCCAGCAGCTGAAGGCTATGGCGAATACAACCCAGAACTAGTACAAGAAGTTCCTGCGAAAATGTTCCAGGGTGTGGACAACATCCAACCTGGTATGCAATTCCAGGCGCAAACTGATGACGGCGTTCAAATCGTAACTGTTAAAGCAGTTGAAGGCGAAAACGTTGTTGTTGATGCGAACTTCCCACTTGCTGGCCAAGACCTGACTTTCGACGTTGAAATCGTGGAAATCCGTGAAGCTTCTCAAGAAGAACTTGACCATGGTCACGTACATGGTGCAGGCGGTCACCACCACTAAGATCGATTGATCTGAAGTGCAAAAGGCAAAGTGAAAACTTTGCCTTTTTTTGTTGCCTATATATTTTATTCAGGCATAAAAAAGCAGAGCCTCTGCCCTGCTTTTTTATAATTCAAGCAATGATTATTTACGTTGGTTATAAATCTGCATTGCGGCTGGCAGATTTTGACGCATTGCGGCAATACGCTGGCTGCTTGATGGGTGAGTCGATAAGAACGCGACACCACTACTGGTTTGCTTACTCATTTTTTCCCAAAGAGTAATTGCAGCATTCGGGTTATAACCTGCACGAGCCATCAACATTAAGCCACCTTGGTCAGCACGGCTTTCCAAGTTACGTGAGTATGGTAGACCAATACCAATCTGGCTACCCAGCTGTGCAGCTGCTGCACCACCCTGACCCACACCTGCTGCACTCAGGCCAATACCTAAAGCCAAGTCAGTCAGTGCCTGAGCACCAATCTTCTGTTTAGAATGCTCTTCTAGCGCATGCACCATTTCATGACCCATAATTGCTGCAATTTCAGCATCAGTTAAGCTCAATTTATTGACGATACCCGTATAGAACACCACCTTACCACCTGGGGCAACATAAGCATTGACCTGATCGCTCTTCAGTACAGCCAGCTGCCAGTCAAATCGGGTGCCTGTCTGGTTCAGCTGGTCTGCATAAGGACGCAATTTGTTAAATACAGTGCTGATGCGCTTATAAGTAGCAGAAGACGTATCCAGTGTATTGGCAGCACGTGCTTCCTGAACGGTCTTGTTAAAGCCTTGTGTCGCTACAGCGTTTAAGGTTGATGTATCCGCGCCCGCTATATCAGCGACAGTGGTACAACCTGATAAAGTGACGAATGTAGCCGCACACATGCTGAACAAAAATTTATTTTTCATTATAGATTCTCCACCCCAGTTTCAAGGCACAATACTTGATAAAAATTATAATTGAAACATCGCCATACCTGAAACGTGTAATTACTTCATCTTTTTAGCATTTATGTAATATTTCAGGTGATGAATTGTATGCCAAGCCAATAAATTAGACAAAGTACATTTAAAACCAGATAAAACTGGCTCAAAGGTTGGATCTTCAACTCCAGACTTTCACTTTTGCGCTTGGCAAACAGGATCGCGTTCTGGATCAGGATCACTGGCACCAATATGCAGGCAATAATGACACTTAAGCCTACCAGCGCATTATAGATAATTTCAGGATTACTGGTTTGAGCACGAATAATCAGCATGGCAATGGTGGGAGCCCCGCCCATGGCAAATAGCAACGAATAGAACATGGTTGCCGAGATATTTTTTTGCATCCTGCAAGCTCTTATATTTTCTTTAATATTTATTCTAACAAGCACAGCAGCATTACACATCACTCTGTGATGCAACTTTAGTCGTGCGCCAGTATTCCTTACTCGATACGTTATAAAAAAACCCTGTGAAATTCACAGGGTTTTTCTCATTTCAGCTTAAAGGATTAAGCATCAAACGGATGACGAAGAACAATTGTTTCTTCACGGTCTGGACCAGTTGAAATGATGTCGATTGGACATTCAATCAATTGCTCAAGACGTTTCACATAATTAATTGCAGCTTGTGGCAATTGATCTAATGATTTGGCACCGAAAGTAGACTCAGACCAGCCTGGCATCGTTTCGTAGATCGGTTTTAAAGTTTCGAATGCAAGTGCATCAGAAGAACCTACACAGCCAGAATCAGCAGCTTCGTAACCTACACAGATTTTTACTTCTTCTAAACCGTCAAGAACGTCAAGTTTAGTCAGGCAAATACCAGAAAGTGAGTTTACTTCTACTGAACGGCGCAGGATTTCAGCATCGAACCAGCCACAACGACGTTGACGACCAGTAGACGCACCAAATTCTGAACCTACAGTACCTAAGTGTTTGCCGATTGCATCGCCAACATCATTTGCAGCATCGTACACAAGTTCAGTTGGGAATGGACCAGCACCTACACGTGTTGTGTATGCTTTGGTAATACCCAATACATAATCGAGGTGTAATGGACCAAGACCTGAACCTGAGCTTACGCCGCCCGCAGTCGTATTTGAAGAAGTCACGTACGGATATGTACCGTGGTCAACGTCAAGAAGTGAACCTTGCGCACCTTCAAACATGATGTTGTCACCGTTTTTACGGTATTTATGCAACTCACCTGTTACGTCGATAACAAGCGGCGCAACCACTTCACGCCATTGGTCGCAAAGTGCAAGTACTTCTTCAAGCTTAACTGCTTCTACGCCGTAGAATTGAGTTAACTGGAAGTTATGGTATTCAAGAAGCTCAGTTAACTGCGCTTTAAGATGTTCACCACCACGTACCAGATCAGCAACACGAATTGCACGACGAGCCACTTTATCTTCGTAAGCTGGGCCAATACCACGACCAGTCGTACCAATTTTTGCATTACCACGTTTGATTTCACGTGCTTGATCAAGCGCAATATGGTTTGGAAGAATCAAAGGACAGTTTGGCGAAATACGTAAACGTTCTTTAACTGGCACGCCTTCTTTTTCAAGAATATCCATCTCTTTGATGAGCGCTTCAGGTGAAAGAACCACACCGTTACCAATTAAGCACAGTACGTTTTCACGTAAAATACCTGATGGAATGAGGTGAAGAACTGTCTTTTTACCACCAACTACAAGAGTATGGCCTGCGTTGTGACCGCCTTGATAACGTACAACTGCTGCCGCTTGATCTGTGAGCAGGTCGACGATTTTACCTTTACCTTCGTCGCCCCATTGGGTACCAAGTACCACAACATTCTTGCCCATAATAGCCTCATTACATCATGCTGTTAAAGTTGAAAAGCCTGGCCCAGCGACATGAATACTGAGCCTGACCATTAAATTGTTTTGACTGTCCACTCACCGTCAACATTCACCAGCTGGTGAGTTGCATACGGCACCGAGTTTAAACCATCATTACCTAATAACTGAATTACACTTAAGCCTTGTGCACGTGTTGCCTGAATCGCATCAAGCAAAGCAGCATCATTGCCTTTAGGTGCAACAATAATCTGTGCAGTTTCAAATTTGCCTGCACTTAAGCTATACAAGTCACAAGAGAAACCGGTTGCAGGACGGGCACGACCAAAGTGTTGACCAATACCGTCATAACGGCCACCTTGTGCCAGTGGTGCAGCACGGTTTGGTGCATACACGGCATACATCAGGCCAGTGTGGTAATGGTAAGAACGCAATTCAACCACATCGACACCAATTTCCAGATTCGGCCAGCGTGCCTGGATTTCCTGTTGAGTGTTGATCAATGCATCCAGTGCCTGTTTAAAGTCTGGATTTGCCAGTACTTCAGTACTCAATTGTGTTTGTAATGCATTCAAATCACTTGCATAGCGACCCAATACGTAGAAATCATGGCCTTGGTTCAGGGTTGCAGTAAACTCTTGCAGTTCTGGCAACGCTTTACGCTGATATAGGTCAGACAATTGACGTTCAGCTGCCTTACTTAAGCCCGCTTGAGCTACAAGACTACGGAACAGACCGACATGACCCAAGTCAAGGTGAATACCATCTGCCAGACCAGATTCCTGAATCAGACTCACCATCAGGTCAATCATTTCTACATCGGCATCAATACTGTCTGAACCGAATAATTCTGCACCCAACTGCAGCGGTGCACGCGTGGTGTTAAAACCCTGGGGTTTGGTATGTAAAACCGTACCTGCGTAGCAGTAACGAGCTACACCTTCCACTGGATGTACATGCGCATCGATACGAGCCACTTGTGGTGTCATATCGGCACGCACACCAAGCAAACGACCAGAAAGCTGGTCGATCACTTTAAAAGTGGCTAAGTCTAAATCCTGATTCGATTCTGAGAGAGAAGATAAAGATTCAATGTATTCAATGAATGGCGTGTACACCAACTGATAACCTCGAGATGCGAGGAAATCCAGTGATTTACGACGCAAATGCTCAATGACTTGCGCTTGTTCTGGTAATACATCAGCTACACCATCAGGTAATAACCATGTCTCTGAAATGGGCATGTTGTAAACCTAAATTCTTGTCAGCGCGGAACAAATCCGCATAAAAAAATCGGGAGCACACCCGATTTCTCCTAGTCTAGCACGATCATTTAGGCTGTGCATCGCAATTTTTATAATTTTCTCTGACTGATCAAATGACTAACATTGATAATGAAAATCCAGCGGTGAAGACTTGGGCCAAGTCAATTAAAAAGATATCAAAAGCTAAACTATCAACATGATTTTAAAAAATTTATTCCTTAAAAAAACTTTAAGGTTTTATCTTGAACTCTATACTTTCCGAAATAACCAGCAAATGCTTCAGAAAAATTCATTTTTAAATGTTTAAAAATAATCCAGCATAAATGCAAACTGCACGGATTTGACACCTAAGAAAACAGCACTATTCAGGCAAATTTGAAGTTAACAGGACAACACGCTGCACCTCTTTATAAAAATACAGTTCGTTATTAGATTAAATTTAGCCTACATCTATATGTAATACATCAGGTTTCGGCATGCTGTCTACCATTATGATGAGTGTAATTTCGGCAGGAGTTTTGTGCAGCCTGCTCTTTTAGACTGCTTAATCAGAAAACCATTTTCGAAGATTATTGTTTTGGTTCAACTACTTTTGCCAGCAGATGCACCAGCTCGGCATTTTGTAATTCGACCTGTTTTAGTTTGGTCGTGGTCTGGTCCAGTACTTCTTGCTGTACATGCATCTTTTTAGCCAGATCCTGCATAATCTCTAAGGTCTTTTTTAGATTATCTTCCAGATTCGCGACCTTTTGCTCGACCGCAACACCCTCCAATTCAGGACCAGTTTCAACCTGATTGAACTGCAGCCAGATCAGGAAAATTACTGCCAGTGTCAAGAGTGTAATAAAGCCCCACATTAATAACATTGCTTTTGCTCTTCTAGTTGGTCGCCTGAGTTTTATCATAATCAAAAAAACAGGCGATATTGTAACGATTTTATCGGAATGCCAGCACCAGATATCGACTGGAAAATTAGATTAATTTTCTTTATACATCAATATACTTAAGAATAAAATTTACTTAAGCTATAGATTAGAGTGCTTTATACATTAAAGGAATGACATAAATCTAGTAAACGGTTGGCATAACCCCATTCATTGTCATACCAGGCAAATACTTTGGCCTGCTTGCCTACGACTATGGTCTGGGTCATATCCACAATCAATGAATACGGTGAATGATTAAAATCGGAAGAGACTAAAGGTTCATCCGTGATCGACATAATTTCAGTATAGTCCTGAGCTGCTGCTTTGATTAGGACGTCATTCAGCTGATGATCGCTAATATTGGCTTGAGTCACAAAAGTTAAATCAATCGCTGCCACATTAATGGTCGGTACACGAATCGAATAACCATCAATCCGGTTTTCCATTTTCGGCATGACCTGCTTGAGTGCGCCTAAAGCAGATGACGTCGTCGGAATAATATTTTGCCCTGAAGCTCGGGCACGACGTAAGTCACGATGTGCATGGTCTAGGACTGATTGATCCGCAGTGACCGCATGAATTTCAGTCATTAGCGCGGTATCAATACCGAAAGCATCATCTATGATTTTAACCAGCGGCACTAATGCCTGCGTGGTACAAGATACGCTGGAAATGATCTGGTCACTGTTTTTCACATCACGATGGTTCACCCCATAAACAATCGCAGCATCTACACTGTCAAACGGCGCTGCACCAATGATCACACGTTTGGCACCGGCAGTAATATGCTGGGTCGCTGCTTCACGGGAACGGAACAGACCGGTACATTCCAGTACCACATCAACATTCAGTTCTTGCCATGGCATCTGAGCCGGGCTGGCTTGACGCAGGACTTCGACTTTTAAACTGGCATCCTGATAAGACACATGCAGATAAACACGTTCCTGTTCATAGCTGAGGTCGACCTGCCCTGGAAAGCGGCCATGAGTGGTGTCGTATTTGAACAGATGCAGTAAAGTTTCCACATCGGCAATGTCATTAATGGCAACGATGTCAAAATTAAAATCTTTCGGATTTTCAAACCATGCACGTAACACATTGCGTCCGATTCGCCCAAAACCATTAATTGCGATACGTTGCATCGACATTCCCTTAAGCAGCATAAAACTTTGAGTGCCCTATATTAATAGAATTATGCAGCTGACTGATAACTATTCAGCCAAATCCTTTAAAATTTACACAGCATGTCCAATATTTCACCGAATAATTTATGCTTTATCATCGTGAATATTCTCTTTAATCCTGACAGATTTTAAATAAATTGCTGTTCTGACAATAGCTTTTGATTTTACAGGTCATTTTCCAGAATTTACCAATATTCATTCCTTAGAGTTTTATGATCTATAAATATGAAAATCATTGGTCGAACAGGCATTTTCCGTTATAATTTGGCGTTTTTAAAAATTTAAGCCCCGCATTGCAGCAAAGAACCAACCTTCTTGTCAGACTGCACTGCTTTTGCCCAATCAGAAATTATGGAGTGACTTGGTTGTGAGTACTCGTTTTATGACATCAGCTGAAATTCGCGAAGCTTTTTTAAGCTACTTTGAATCGCAAGGGCATACACGTGTCGCGTCGAGTTCTCTGGTTCCTGCCAATGACCCAACATTATTGTTTACCAATGCTGGTATGAACCAGTTTAAAGACTGCTTCTTAGGTCTGGAAAAGCGCGATTATGTACGTGCGACATCTTCACAAAAATGCGTACGCGCAGGCGGTAAACACAACGACTTAGATAACGTTGGCTACACAGCGCGTCACCACACATTCTTTGAAATGTTGGGTAACTTCTCGTTTGGTGACTACTTTAAACGTGATGCAATCAAATTTGCTTGGGATTTCTTAACATCTGAGCAATGGCTAGGTCTGCCAAAAGATAAACTTTATGCCACTGTTTACCATACAGACGACGAAGCATTTGAGATCTGGAACAAAGAAATTGGCCTAGATGCATCTCGCATTATCCGTATTGGCGATAACAAAGGCGGTCAATACGCATCAGATAACTTCTGGGCAATGGGCGATACAGGTCCATGTGGTCCATGTTCTGAAATTTTCTATGACCATGGCGATCACATCTGGGGCGGTTTACCGGGCACACCTGAAGAAGATGGCGACCGTTTCATCGAAATCTGGAACAACGTATTCATGCAGTTCAACCGTACTGCAGATGGCGTACTCCACCCTCTTCCAGCGCCTTCTGTGGATACAGGCATGGGCTTAGAGCGTATTTCTGCAGTTCTACAACATGTGAACTCAAACTACGAAATCGACCTATTCCAGCACTTGTTAAAAGCAGCTGCTGAAATCATTGGTTTAGATACGGCTGAACTTGAAGCAAAAGCACAAGCTGAAGGCAAACCGGTTGAATACCCTGCGTCACTTAAAGTGGTGGCTGACCATGCACGTTCATGTTCATTCCTCATCGCTGATGGCGTAAACCCATCGAACGAAGGTCGTGGTTATGTGCTACGTCGTATCATCCGCCGTGCAGTGCGTCACGGTAACAAATTGGGTGCGACAGGTTCATTCTTCCACAAAATGTTGAAGCCTTTGATTGAAGTGATGGGTGCTGCGTATCCTGAACTTGCAGCGAACCAAGCACGTATCGAAGCGCAACTTCTGAAAGAAGAAGAGCAATTTGCAAAAACACTTGAGCAAGGTTTGAAATTGCTTGAAGGCGAACTTGCAAACTTAAAAGGTTCTGTGATTCCAGGTGAAGTGGTGTTCAAACTTTACGACACTTACGGCTTCCCAACAGACCTTACAGCTGACATCGCGCGTGAACGTGATTTAACGATTGATGAAGCTGGTTTTGAAACTGAAATGGCTGCTCAGCGTCAACGTGCACGTGATGCCGGTAAATTCGCGATCGACTACAACTCTGTTGTGAAAGTTGAAGGTGAAACTCAATTTGACGGCTACGATGCAACTGCGGGTGAAGGTCAAATCATCGCAATCTATAAAGATGGCGAGCAAGTCGATGAAGTGGTTGAAGGCGACGAAGCGTTAATCGTTCTGAACCAAACCCCTTTCTATGCAGAAAGCGGTGGTCAAATCGGTGATACAGGTATTTTCAAAAACGATACCGGTATTTTCGAAGTTCAAGATACGAAAAAATCTGGTGGTGCGTTCGTTCACCAAGGTATTGTGACCATGGGTAACTTAAAAGTTACTCAAAATGTAGAAGCAACAGTAAAAGCAGACATTCGCGCAGCAACAGCTCGTAACCACTCTGCAACGCATCTTCTACATGCTGCACTTCGTCAAATTTTAGGTTCACACGTACAGCAAAAAGGCTCATTGGTTGCGTCTGACGTATTACGTTTCGACTTTGCCAACGACCAACCTGTGACATTTGAACAACTTCAAGAAATTGAACGTCTTGTGAATGCTGAAGTAATTGCCAACACCCCTGTAACCACTGAACTGCTTGACATCGAATCTGCGAAAGCCAAAGGCGCGATGATGTTGTTTGGTGAGAAATACGGTGACGAAGTTCGCGTACTGTCTATGGGTTCAGTGATTGAAGAGAAAAACTTCTCAATCGAACTGTGTGGTGGTATTCACGTAAAACGTACAGGTGACATCGGTCTGTTCAAGATCACCTCTGAAGGTGGTGTTGCAGCAGGTGTACGTCGTATTGAAGCGGTGACAGGCACTAAAGCAATTGAAGTTGCTCAAAAAACGGATCGTGACATCAACACGATTAATGGCTTATTGAAAGCACAAAAAGACCAAACTTTAGAGAAAGTTGAAGCGATTGTTGACACAGCATCAAGCTTGCAAAAACAAATCGAACAACTGAATCAAAAATTGGCAAGCCTACAAGCGGGTGAACTGTTAAGCCAAGTTCAAACACTTGCGGGTCGTCAAACACTCATCACAACCGTTCAAGGCATGGATGCAAAAGCACTTCGCAACTTGCATGATGGTGTGAAATCTAAATTAGAAAATGCAGTGATTGTTCTTGCAGGTGTAGAGGGTGACAAGGTGAGCTTGATCGCATCTGTGGCGAAAGACTTTACTGCTTCTATTAAAGCGGGTGACATCATCAAACACTTGGCAACTGAGCTTGGTGGTAAAGGTGGTGGTAAACCTGACTTGGCACAAGGTGGCGCGCCACTTAACGAGAAGTTTGCAACAGTGATGGCTGATCTAGCAGCTTGGCTTGAAGCAAAATAAAAACTTCATTTTGTGTAACTGACCCTGATTGGAACATCAGGGTCATGGTTTGAATGGAACAACTATGGCATTAATCGTTCAAAAATATGGCGGTACCTCAATGGGTACTCCCGAGCGCATTTTAAATGTTGCTCGTCGTGTGAAGCGCTGGCATGACCACGGCCACAAGGTGGTTGTTGTTGTATCAGCGATGAGTGGTGAAACCAACCGCTTACTTGCTTTAGCGAAAGCCATTACCGAAACCCCTGACCCGCGTGAACTTGACCAAATGGTTTCTACCGGTGAACAGGTAACGATTTCGATGTTAGCAATGGCATTGAACTCGATCGGTGTTGAAGCTAAATCTTTGACTGGTCGCCAGGTTGGGATTAAAACCGACAGCGCTTTCACCAAGGCTCGTATTGAATCGATTGATACCGATGTTTTGACTGAAAACCTAGATGCTGGCCGTGTCATTGTCGTGGCAGGTTTCCAGGGCTTTGATGCCAATGGCAACACAACGACTCTAGGTCGTGGTGGTTCAGATACTTCTGGTGTTGCACTTGCCGCTGCATTAAAAGCTGATGAATGCCAAATTTACACAGATGTAGATGGTGTTTATACAACTGATCCGCGTGTTGCACCTAAAGCAAAAAAAGTAGATCGTATTTCGTTTGAAGAAATGCTTGAAATGGCGTCACTTGGCTCTAAAGTCCTACAAATTCGTTCTGTAGAATTTGCAGGTAAATACCAAGTTCCGCTACGTGTATTATCAAGTTTTGATAACGACAACGATGGCGCATTTGACGAAGATTTTAAAAACAACGTCGGCACTCTTATTACGACTGAATTGGAAGACAACATGGAACAGCCAATTATCTCTGGTATCGCGTTTAACCGTGACGAAGCTAAACTGACTATTCTGGGTGTTCCAGACGAACCAGGTATTGCCTCTAAAATTTTAAAACCAATTGGTGATGCCAATATCGAAGTCGATATGATCATCCAAAACGTTGAAGAAGATGGCACCACCGACTTCACGTTCACAGTCAACCGTGGCGAACTGGCTAAAGCGAAAAAAATCCTTGAAGAAACCGCGCAAGCGATTGGTGCACGTGAAGTAGCAACTCGTGATGACATCGTAAAAGTGTCAATCGTGGGTGTAGGTATGCGTTCACATGCAGGCGTAGCAAGTAAAATGTTTACTGCTCTTGCAGACGAAGGCATTAACATTCTGATGATTTCGACTTCTGAAATTAAAATTTCAGTGATCATTGAAGAAAACTACTTGGAACTTGCAGTACGTTCACTTCACACTGCATTTGGCTTGGACCGTGAGTCTGGCGAATCAAGTGCACGTGCTTAATGATTGATTTGTAATTTATTGTCGTTGTCTGACATTATTTTGCAAAACTTCATAAAAAATCAGAGCCACTATAGTTTTTTTTATAGTGGCTCTGTTATATTAAGGGCGAGGATTTATAGAAAATTTAAATAGATGATAATCCCAACCAAGATGGTGCGTGGTGATCTGTTCGATTTTCTCTTGTGATTTCAAGTTGTGTTTCAACATACATTCTAAATTGAATGCACGTTTAGCGTTTTGCAAGGAGATAAACATGCTGATTCTGACTCGCCGTGTCGGAGAAACTTTGATGATTGGAGACCAAGTCAGCGTGACTGTGCTTGGCGTAAAGGGCAACCAAGTACGTATTGGGGTGAATGCGCCAAAGGAAGTTTCTGTCCACCGTGAAGAAATTTACCAGCGTATTCAGCATGAACGTGCAATGCATGAGCATCTTCAACATATTGACCAGGACTATCAGCCTTCATTTGAAGATGATACCTCTTCTCAGAATAACTTTAATCGTTAATTTCTGCGAAAAATAATAAAGCGGCTCTAGGCCGCTTTTATTTTTTCTACACTTTTACCGCAGTTCACTTAGACATTCTATGTATTTATAAAATATTCTATAAATATCTTATAGCTCCAGTTCACTCTGTTCCTGCATAGCTGCAATGGCTTTACGCACAGGACCAAAACTGCGTCGATGCTCTTCAATTACCCCATGCAAGGCAATTGCTTCAAAATGTGCTTTGGTTGGATAACCTTTGTGCTTGGCAAAACCAAAGTGTGGAAATTTATGATCCATTTCAACCATCTGATGATCACGAGTTACCTTAGCCAGAATACTTGCTGCTGAAATCTCGGCATGCAGTGCATCCCCACCAATGACAGCATCACAACTCATCGCCAAACCTTGAGGAATCTTGTTACCATCAACCAGTACATGATCTGGTTGAATATCAAGTGCTTCTACCGCACGACGCATCGCTAGCAATGAAGCCTGCAAAATATTGTGTTCATCAATTTCTGCTGCAGATGCTTCGGCAATTGCCCAAGCCAATGCTTTTTCCTGAATTTCAATAAATAACTTCTCACGTTTCTTTTCAGTGAGCTTTTTCGAGTCATTCAGGCCTTCAATCGGATTATTCGGATCAAGAATAACTGCAGCCGCCACCACTGAACCCACCAATGGACCACGCCCTGCCTCATCTACACCTGCAATTCGCATCATATTTCCTTCAATTATTCAGCCCAAATATAAAAGCGGCCACTTTGGCCGCTCATTTAAGCAAATCTTGCTTAGTTTTTCAAAGTTTCTACAACACAGGCATTCAATGTGCTACTTACCACTTTAGTTACCAAGGTTGCTTGAGAAGTTTTGTCCATTGCAGCAACAACCAGGTCAGCTGCTGTTACGCTGGTAGTCGCTTTCTCAGCTACACATGAACATACTTCGTTTTGTAATTCAGTCTGCTGAGTTTCAGTCATCAACTTAGATGCTGTTTTCCAGTAAGTATTGTTATTGATTTCAGTGACGCATTTAGCCTGCACACCCACTTTTACTGCGGCCATTGCCAAGCCGTTCGCTGTAGTTGCAGCAGTTGAACCTGTTGTACCATCAGTGGTAACACAAGCAGTTAAAACAAAAGCCATGGGTGCAAGTACAGCTGCTAATTTTTTCACTGTAAATCCTATGTTGTAAATTAAAGATGCGCTATTTTGCCGAAAATTAAAGCGTGAATAAATCACTATTTCAGCCCATGGAGTCAGTTGTGCAATTAAACGACGCCCGTTGAAAACCCTGACCTATTTCACTAATTCCTGTACACAGCCTTTCAAACTATTCGCTACGGCTTGACGTGCCAACTGGTTTTTCACTTCTTCATTTATTGTTGCTTTAAGCAAAGTTGATGCCGGCACATCTTTTAAAGCATGTTCACCCACACAATCACAAACATTGTGTTTCAGTTTGGCTTTATTAGCGTCCTGCATCAGATAGGTCGAAACTTTCCAGACTGTGGAATCTTTGAGCTCTTGCCCACATTGATAGGCAATCACTGGCTTTAAAGCTTTTTGAGTCAGGCTTATATCGGCATGACTATGTGTCCAGAAAGCCAAAACAGCCACAGATATCGCGATAATATATTTTTTCATGAATTTACTCATTCAACAGAAAAAGGCGGAGCGAACTCCACCTCTTATGTACAGTTTACTTAAACCAATGCTTTGATCTTACTAATCCAGTTAGCCTTGTCTGCTTCACTGATAAATGAGGCTTCAAAGGAATTGATTGCCAGCTGTTTTAACTCATCATTGCTTAGATCCAGAGCTTCAGCAATGGCAATGAAATTATCATTCATATAACCACCAAAATAAGATGGATCATCCGAATTCACAGTGACATGCACGCCCTGCTGTAACAGGCGACGAATATTATGTTGCTGCATGTCATCCACCACACAAAGCTTTAAGTTTGAAAGTGGGCATACTGTCAGTGGCATTTTTTCTGCAATCAAACGCTGCATCAATGCCGGATCTTCCTCAGAACGCACACCGTGATCAATACGGTTTACTTTCAACAGATCTAAAGCTTCCCAGACATATTCTGCCGGACCTTCTTCACCCGCATGTGCCACGATCAGGAAACCTGCTTCACGCGCTTTAGCAAAGACACGTTCAAATTTAGAAGGCGGATGTCCAATTTCACTTGAATCCAGCCCTACCCCAATAATTTGATCTTTATACGGCAAAGCCTGTTCTAGAGTTTCAAATGCTGCTGCTTCACTGAGATGACGCAAAAAACACATGATCAGATGTGAAGTAATACCGAGTTTTTCTGCGGCATCATCACACGCACGTTGCAGACCATTCAGTATCGTTTCAAAAGCAATTCCACGATCGGTATGGGTTTGCGGATCGAAGAACATTTCGGTATGTACAACATTGTCTTCGGCACATTTTTCAAAATATGCCCATGCCAGATCGTAAAAATCCTGTTCATAAATCAGAACATTGGCACCGGCATAATAAATATCTAAAAAGGATTGCAGGTTATGGAAATTGTAGGCCTGTCTAACTTCCTCAACCGACTGGTAAGGAATGGCAATCTCATTACGTTGTGCAATTGCAAACATTAACTCAGGTTCAAAAGTACCTTCAATATGCACGTGCAGCTCTGCTTTTGGCATCGCCTGTATTAATTCAAGACGGTTCATCACTACTCCTGATTAAACCTGAGAAAAATAAAAAAGGGCGCAAACTGAGTTTACACCCTTTCTGAATTTGACAAAAATCAGCCACCGAATAGCGCGAATTTCAATGCCCAAAGCACAGCTACAATCCACACCATATACGGTACAGTTGAAGCCTTACCTGTGAGTAATTTAATCAAAGCATAGCTGATAAAACCCATCGCTATACCATCAGCAATTGAATACGTGAATGGCATGAATACGATAGTCAAGAATGCTGGAACAGCTTCTGTAATATCGTCCCAATCAATATGCACGATACCTTGAATCATCAACACACCCACAAACAAAAGGGCTGGTGCTGTTGCAAAGCTTGGTACAGATTGAGCAAGTGGTGCCAAGAATAAGCAGGCAATAAACAAGAAACCGACAATCACTGCGGTTAAGCCTGTACGACCACCTGCAGCTACACCTGCTGAAGACTCAATATATGGTGTAGTTGAAGACGTACCTAATGCTGCACCTGCCACAATTGCAGATGAGTCAGCAAATAGTGCTTTTTTCAAGCGAGGTAATTTACCATCTTTTAATAAACCTGCGCGGTGAGAAACACCAACAAGAGTACCTGTCGAGTCGAATAAATCGACCAAGAAGAATACAAAGATGACACCGATCAAGCTTGCAGTAAACAAACCTTCAAAGTCCATTTGCATAAAGGTTGGCGCAATTGAAGGTACAGCACCGACCACACCTTTAAATTCGCTCAGGCCCATTGCAGCCGAAATGCCCGTCAGTACTAAAATACTGATGATAATTGCACCACGAACTTTAAAGTGATGCATCACAACAACCATTAAGAAACCAAGTAATGCAAGCAATACCGATGGCTGTTTAAGGTCGCCTAGACCAACTAAAGTTGCTGGGTTATCGACAATAATTCCTGCGTTTTTCAGCGCGATAAGCGCAAGGAACAAACCAATACCACCACCAATCGCCAGTTTTAAGGACATTGGAATAGCATTGACGATTGCCTCACGTATTTTGAACATACTGATGGCAATAAATACCAGACCTGACACAAAAACGGCGCCCAATGCAGTTTGCCATGGCACACCCATTCCCAGACATACAGAATAGGTAAAGAAAGCGTTCAAGCCCATGCCAGGTGCAAGCGCAATTGGATAGTTTGCTACAAGACCCATCACTAGACAGCCAATTGCGGCTGCAAGACAGGTTGCAACGAAGACAGCCCCATGATCCATCCCTGTTTCGGATAAAATCATTGGATTGACAATAATGATGTAACACATCGTTAAGAATGTCGTTACACCTGCAAGAACTTCTGTACGGAAACTGGTTTTGTTTTCACTCAGTTTGAACAGACGTTCCAGCATATTTTCGGAAGATGGATTAGGAGTCGTCATGACCTAGCCCCTATTGAGTAAACTTTATGCCTGAGCATTCCATAAAATCCCTCTACTTATTAGGTAAAGGATTTTGCGGATGAGTTAGCAACGAATATGCCAGCATCGCTATTCGACGGGTCAAGTAATCTTAGAGCACAGCAAAACAGTAACTATGCACTAAGCACAAAAAAACTAAACAAAAAAGCTGCATAACCTTATGCAGCTCATTAATAAATGAATTGAATCAATTGGTTACAATAACTCAAATCTGATCCAATATTTTGTTTTCAGAATTATAACACATTGATTTTTTATTGTTTCTAAAATTTAACTTTAATTCTCTATTCAATTTTCAACTGTTCAGTCATTTGAAAAGTTCATTGATTTTATGCAGTTAATAGCTTACTCAAGCAGATATCGTCTTAATGACGAATATGCTTACCCTCAATTGCCTGCAAAGAAATCTTGGCATCGGTAATGATGCGGCTTATTTCCTGCTGGCGCCTGTTTTCACTTTGCTTATACACATAGTATCCCAGTACCCCGACCAATAAAGCACAAACTGGAATTACATAACTTTTCATAATTATAGGCATTCTTTTACATTTTTAAAATTGTATGAATAAATTATCAACTAATCATGTGACAAAGTAGGTGAAATTCTATATGAATTGTAATCAATATTATTAATTTGTAACCTAATTGACTCAGTTTAGCTTTATTAATATCAGGAATTCTACAATAAAAAAATTATGCTTTTATCGTAAATACAAAGTATTAA
>NZ_PQLP01000080.1:0-5613 GCF_002918965.1 Acinetobacter sp. ACNIH3
CGCCCTTGTTTGCCTTTTGATGGCGCATACCATTGCGTAGCAGGATCAAACCAAATGGCAATATTTCCGCGACTCATGAGTGCTCGGTTATATGCGGGCCAATTGGTTGTGCGGTAGATTTTGTGTGCAGGCTTCTTCATTTGAAAATTATATCGCTGAAAAACCCTTTACAGATAGGTTTGTGCAACAAAGCCTATTCAAACTCATTCAGGCTGGGTCTATACCGCCTTTATTATTGATGTGTTCTCACGAGCAATTGTTGGATGGAAAGTATCGACACGGATGAATACAGATATGGTGCTCGATGCATTAGAGCAAGCCTTGCACGATCGAGGCATGCCAAAGAATGTGATTCATCATTCCGATAGAGGTGTTCAATATCTTTCTATTCGCTATACCAATCGTTTAGAAGCAGCAAATTTACGAGCATCAGTCGGTACAACTGGTGATTCATACGATAATGCTCTGGCTGAAACGGTGAATGGCTTATACAAAACAGAGGTGATTGAATATCTAAAAGCAGATTGGCAAGGTTTAGCAGATGTACAACTTGCGACACTAAACTGGGTAGATTGGTTCAATAAAAAGCGTGTACACAGTGCACTGGGTTATGTATCGCCTTTTGAGTTTGAAGCAATGTACTATGATAAGATTAACCCGTTAGGTCAGGTGGCCTAACTTAAATAAAAAAGTCTCCGACAAACCCGGTACGGTTCAATCTTTAGGTTTGAACAAGAATAAGAGAATGCCATTCTCAATAACTACAAGAAACTGCTCTTTTAGAGGGTGCTTAATTTCAATCATTTAAAGGTAATACGTAAAAATAAAGGGGGATTATAATCCGTTTTTCTGTCTTATTTAAGGTTTATTTTTAAATATAAAATTTTAAAATCTAATGCTTATGAGGATTATAAGCCGTGGATACTTAGTCCTCAAAAATGAATAGTTCTATTCTTTATAGGAATAGAACTTATGAACGATTTAGCACAGAAAATTGGACATGCTATTCGGAATTGTCGAATTGAGCAGAAAATTACTCAAGAAAAATTAGCATTACTTTGCAATATCGATCGTAGTTATGTGGGACGTATTGAGCGAGGAGAAGTAAATATCAC
Source organism: Acinetobacter sp. ACNIH3 (assembly GCF_002918965.1). Classification (NCBI taxonomy): domain Bacteria; kingdom Pseudomonadati; phylum Pseudomonadota; class Gammaproteobacteria; order Moraxellales; family Moraxellaceae; genus Acinetobacter; species Acinetobacter sp. ACNIH3. The sequence goes on from NZ_PQLP01000080.1 coordinate 1,116, forward strand.
GGTACTAAAGCTCTATGAGATTGCACAAATACTTAAAGTTGCACCACATGATTTGCTGCCTAAAGACTAATGAGGCTTCTAGCTTTACTAGGCTTTGTTGCACAAAGATTTCATAACTATATGATTTTAAAGGTTTTGATTATTTTTTGATCCAAAATTAAATTTATTTAAATCAGATGCTTACATATTTATGCAACAAAGCCAATGAAATGTAAAAAAGTAGTTGGATGATTAATCTGTTATTGAATATTCAAGATCCTAAAAAACACCTATTTTGAGTGCAATTTAGAACCATAACCATCTTCGATTAGTTTGATCACATCAGATTTTTTATAAAGCTTGATTTGATGTTTTGTACCAAATGAGCTGGGTTGGATAAGTCCTTGTGTACTTAAGTTTGATATATGAGATTTATGCATCCCCATTAAATGACTAGCCTCTGTACCGGTTAAAAATTCACTTTTAATCTTTAGGGCATTTTCAACTTCTGAAGCCAAAATTAATTTCCAATATACTAAGTCTTCTACGGAAATTATTTCTGTTTTTACCCAATATGCATTGAACCAATTGGGTGAGCATTTTAATAGTTGAAGAGTATCTCTGTAGTGGAGATATTCAGGAGATGATATTTTTTCCAATAATTTATTTAGAGAATTTAGCTCAATAAGGATGTTTCCAGAAGACGATAATTTCTTTATCAAAATGCTTTTAGCTGCAAGCTGAGCAACTTGTAAAAGAGATTTGCCTAATAGCTTAGCGGCTTCATTTAATGTTATGTAATTAGCATCTAAAATTGGTGTGGAATCTTTAGACTTTTTTCTACCAGCAGATGTAACATATTGTTTGATAACATTAAGCTTTTCCTGGTTTATAGCTTTAATAGATGCTCTCAAAAAAATGTTAGTTCTAGTTCTATCAATGTTAGGGCCGTGAATAGGTTGAATACCTAAACTAGCAAGCTTTTCTGTTAAATTGGTTGGATTTACTTTTAGTTCTTTAGCTAAAGCACCCAATAGAATTTTTGAATCATGAAAGTCATGCAATGGTTTTGGTAAAATACTATGAGTTACACCCTTTGAGTTTGTAGATGTGGGGAGTAACTGATCCTTTATAAGAAATCTAATTGTTTCTGTGTTGACGTTTAGAATGTTTGCCGCTTGTTGCACCGTATAGAATTCTGAATCATTCTTGTTATTTAGATTATCTTTTTTGATTTGAGAAAGTGAAAAATCTAATTGTTTAGGCTGCATTAGACAATTTGTAATATCAGAAATAGAAAAGTATATTTGCTCCGTTTTTCTAATAGGGGTTAGCCAGCCGAGTACAATAAGAGATTCAAATTCATCTTTGTTCTTATCAAGGATTTTAAGGCAGTCTTTCCAAGGTAGTGGATTTAAATCAACGTGATTATTAGGAAAAATCCAGCTACTACAAGCATCTTGGATTAAAGACTTATACGAAGTGATGAATTTATCTCTAGTTAGAAAGGGGAGTAAAACAATTCTCGGGTGTAAGTTGGGGATCTTACTTAATAAAATGGAACTTAGTGAATTTTGAAGTTTAGCGCTATGATTAAAAAAATCATATGCTAGTGTAGCCATGCCTTCGATACTCATCCCAAGTTTATTGATTGAATTAATTTTTTCTAGTTTTCTCCAGAAATTTTTAAAATGTTCTACGAGCTGTGTATCAGCTTGGTCAAAAAATTGATCTAACCAGTTTTGAACTCTCATAGAACTACAAGCTATATTAGGTGCAATTCTTATATCAGTTTGACACTTAACACAAAATGACAATCTAGCTCTTACAATATTGAGTTTTTTAAAGCAGTTTGGGCAATGACTTAATAATTTTATGTTATGGATGGAACAGGCATAATTCAGTTTAAACAACCAATCTTTTCTCCAATATTCTTTGTCCTTTAAGCATAAAGGGCAGTAATGTTGTAGATCATTATGAAAAAAACTATCAGGTAAAATTGCATTATCCCATCGGATATTTGAGCGTTGAGTATTGGATTCTCTACTTAAGGCTAAATCGGCATTAGATGGATCTAAATTCATTTTAGATAGAAATATTTCAAATTTTTCTTGATGTCTAATTGTTGAAACAAACTCTTCAACACTATTGATTCCTGCTCGATTCTTATAAATAGCTGCCGGATGTTGATATGAATTAAGTTGTATCAGCCGTGTTATGAAACTTCCTGCCGATTCTTGATTGTGTGGAAGAGGGGTTAGTGGATAGAACAATTTTTTCATTGTTGAATCCTTAACTTAATTGATAACGTATTGATGTTCATATTAAAGGGGTTGTGAGGAGTAAGTGTTACATAATTAGTTATTCCTGTTTCCCAGATTTCCGCGAAATCTTGAGTTGTCACAATAGTCCTATTGTTATTTAGAGTAAGAAAAATGGTCTGTTTGATCAGTAAATTAATAAAGGCAATATTGCCATTTGTTGCGGCAAATATTTGTAGACTTAATAATTGATCATGAAGTGGAAGAACAAATGTAACAGGAGTATTTTCAAGAATATTTCTTTGATATTGTTCTAAAAATTTTTGAATAGTTCCATTTTTATTTGGAGAGTATTGGAGATTTCTAAATTTAAAACTAAGAGGGAATCTACGTGCGAGCTGAGTATCATCTTTAATAATACTTTCAAACTCTGGCAGGCCTACTAAACAGAACGTAATTCCTGTCCTATTTACTAAATTTTTAATCCAAGATGCGACGTTCTGATTTAATCTTTTTGATGTTTTAGTTAAGTCAACTAAGTGATGAAACTCATCCAGAATAACAAGTTTAGTCTGACAATTCTCTATACATTGGCATAATCTATTTGTTAATTGTAGGGTGTCCCCAATTGTTGGAGTTGGATCATTAAATTGAGTCAACATATGTGCTGCTAATGATTTAACCGTTACGGGTGAGGGAACTTCAATATAAAATGCTGGAATTTTTTGTTGTACGGCGCCATCAATTTCCTCGTAACTGCTTTTGTATTGGGACATTATTGCCTTACATATTGTAGTCTTTCCCATGCCACCTTCAGCTAGGATAAAACATCCGAGAGGAGTGCCAAATGCCTGAGTTTTTTGTATATTGAGATTTACCTCATTGAGTATTTTTTTTATATCAGGTGGTATCACAATGATATTTTTTACTTTTTCGAGAATATCGAATATTTCCAAATTGTTCATTCAGGGCTCTTTCGCTAACTAAGGTGATTACGAATTAATATAAAAATTGACTAAATGCTCATGGATTCATATGTGCTGTCCTCGTCATCATCTGACTTAGGGGGAGCATTAGTGGTAGGTTCGTTATGATTGAGCGTTGAGAGGGTAATATATTCATCTACAATCTCACTTTCTTGATGAGTAGTTGATGAACCATTGACTTGATTGTATGTAACTACCGAATTAGAAAAATGATTTATAAGATTCTTAATTTTTGAAGGTGTGTCTAATTTAAGTTTTTTTAACTTTTTATTGGCAGCATAACTTTCTTGAATTCTGACTAAAAGATTCCATCGAGCTAGAATGTCTGCTTTGTCGCCTAAAGCTTGCAGATCTTTTCTTGAAATATTTTTTTTCTCTTCTTGAATAGATACATGCTCATAAAGTGAAAGATTTTCCGTGTATGAGGGATTAGTAGAGTCTGCAGGGATGAAACTATTTTTATCATCAGGATCTCTAACATAAATTTTAGCTAGGTTAGTTCTGTCAATTAAAATAGTAACCTTCTTTTTATTGAGATTATCTCTTACTAAACAATGAGAATAATATGTCAGGTAATTAACTTGGATTCGGCCATTATTTACAGTCCTTTCCATAGGTATTCTAAGTAATATATTAACTTCATCTTCAGACATGGAAAGTACAGGAGTATGTTTTACAGACTCCTTCCAAAAAATCGTTGGTACTCGATTATCAATTCCACTATGGGGAGACTGATGATAAATGCTTTCTATCCATTCATGTAAAAGGGCTTTCAAATCAGAAAGTGTTAAATTGGCATTGTTTTTAGAATTGTATTCACCTCGTGAGGTTGGATTTGAAAAAGTGGTTCCTTTGAGTTTTTGAGAAAAGCTAAATGTGAGCGTTCTAAAAAATCTTTCAATGTGAGGTTTATTGTTAGGATTATATTTTTGGGACGGAAGAACAGTTATTTTCCTATTTTCACAAATATGGCTTAAGATATTATTTTTAAATTCAACTCCATTGTCAGGAATGATGTAGGAGGGGATTCCGCCCGGGAGATTCTTCTTAGGTCGTGTGAACATATCTTTTAATAAATTAATTGTATTATCAATATTAGGTGGCAGTACACTTAAATCCCATCCAACAATACACCTTGAAAATACGTAAGCATCCGCTGAACGCCATCGCCAAGTTTTAACGGGGTTCAGGTTTCCAGCGGTGAGGTAGTAATTCTTCTATTTGGGGCACTTTATGTGTTGGCAACCTTTTCAGCACATCACTTAAATAGGC
>NZ_PQLP01000081.1:0-5615 GCF_002918965.1 Acinetobacter sp. ACNIH3
AAATGCGCACTTACGACTTGAACAAAGTTCAAGTCATCGTTGCGTAAGGGGAATCCCCTTAACCCCAAAAAACTGCTACGCAATTTTTTAAAAGCAAAAGCAAAACCATCACAAGGCTAAGGCATGGCAATTTATCACTGTACGACTAAGACCGTTAATCGCAGTTCGGGACGAACTGCGGTAGCATCTATGGCTTATCGTGCAGGAGAAAAATTGACAGATGAACGGACAGGATTAACGCACGACTTTACGAGAAAAGAAGGTGTGGCTTATACCGAAATTATCTCGAACTTAGATACTCAAATTGATCGTGCCGAACTCTGGAATCTGGCGGAAAAAACCGAAAACAGAAAAGATGCTAGAACTGCTAGAGAATGGGTTATTGCCTTGCCTGATGAATTGGATGAAGAACAACGCAAGGAACTTGCTAAAGACTTTGCCAAGTCCTTAGTAGATCGCTATGGGGTAGTTGCAGATTTAGCGATTCATGCACCCAGCAAAGGTGGAGATGATAAAAACCATCATGCACATATCTTGCTGACAACTCGCAAAGCAGAATTAGACCCTGAAAATAAATTGGTCCTTACTCAAAAAGCGGAAATCGAGCTAAGTAACACCAAAAGAAAAAGCCTAGGCATGGGAACAAGCCAGGAAGAAATCAAGCAGATTCGAGCCACCTGGGCAAACCTTGCAAATTATGCCCTGGACAAAGCAGGGTACGAAGAAAAAATAGACCATCGTAGCTATGCCGAACAAGGTAACGGCCTACAAGCCACGATACATGAAGGCAGCAAGGTTACTCAGTTACGCAGGAAGGGCATAGATACTGAAGTTAGCCGTTTCAATGACAACATCAAACAGCAAAACAGTCAGCAGCTCCAATACAAAGAACCCAAAAAGGAAAAAATCCTAGAACAAGGCTTCAGCCGTGTCGAAAAGGGTTTCGAGCAATGGAAGAAAGATCAGGAAGCTAAACGCTTACAACTGGAACATCAGCAGCAGTTAAAGCTACAGCAAGAAAGAGCCATGAAGCTGAAACAACGCAAAAGCATGAATAGAGATGGGCCTTCCTTATGAGCAATCAAAACGACTTAGACGACCAGTTGTATATTTTATTGGCTTCCATGAAGGAATACAGAGAAGCCATAGCAGACGATAAGAAGCGATTAGAGACGTTTTACACCCAAGTAGCTAGTGGGGTTCTGGATAAAGCCGAAAAGTCGCTACAGGAGACAAATAAGCAGGCTATAGGGGCATTAAAGAGCCGTATTCAGGAGTTAGATAAAGCAACCAGCCGTCTTAACTATCAATTTATTGCCGTGTTTGCCAGTGCCTTTGTAGCGTTGGTAATGGTGCTGTTCTTGGCATTATTTTTATTTGTGCCAAGTATGGATGAAATCCAGCAGCGCAGATCGGAAGTGAATAACCTGAAAAATTACAGCTTAGACCTATCAAAATGCGATGGAAAAACATGCGTTAGAATTATAAAAAAACAGTGTGGATATGGGAAAAATGCTGATTATTGTGTGATTGACCCAAAATAATGGCCGCTTGGTACTTTGCTCTGCTTCTTTCAATATTCTGCCAACAATGACAGTCGCAAAGTTGCTCGACTTTAAATTATGGCTAAAGCCATATTTCAAAGCATCGAGCTAATCCCCCCAGATTTACACTCATAACAGCCAATTTTCATACTTTTCTGCCTAATTATTTTTATATTTTTTTAAGCTTTTTTAAAAATATACCCCCCTCTTAATAATCACCCCCAAGATATTAAATTATACAGTGATAACTCAGGGATACCAGAGATACCCCTGAAACCACAATTTTCATATTTCTCCGTTATATTCAATCACTTGAAAAATATTTTCGTAAAAAAAATTACAACTCAAGAAATCTAACAGAATAAATATAACAATCTAATTTTTAAAACGTATTTTTATTAAATATTCACTAATTTTTAATACACCACTAAATATTTGAATCGTAAGATTTTTTTAAATAATATATGTCTTATGAACTAGAACAAGGAAACAACATGTCAGAACGTAGAAAAGCAGCCAGATCAAGAAAGATAGCGAAGACTTATAAAGAGCGTCGTAAAAATCTTTGGCCGGAGTTGACTGACTCAGATTTTTGGTCAAAAGACAGTAAGGGGTTTGTGTGTGTACCAAGAAGTATGCCGATCATCATGTTAATCATGGATCACTTTTCACCGAACAAACCTATTTCTAAGACGTACTTTTCACTTTGGTGCCGCTGCTTCGATGAAATGGTGGTTAAGGCAGATAACAAAATTGTTCTAGCTACAGAAGCCGGATTTTCTGGTGAGCGTAAAGTGACCACGTGGAAATCACGTATAGAAAAACTTGAAGAACTTGGCTTTATCAAACGGCAAGAAACCTTTGATGGCGATCTGATTGTTTTAATCAATCCATTCAAAGTGATTTTAAAACTTTTTGACACTGATCATTCAAATGCTTTAGCAGTGTTGAAAGATGCACTGGAAACACGCGTTTTAGAAGTCAATTCAAAGGACTTGGCTAACTTGCAACAAGATGAAACTGAAGAAGATGAGGAGGTAATTGAAGCATGAAAATTTAAAACAGATTAATAGCGTAACTAATTGAATTTACTAACTAGTTAGTCTCGGAGATTCGCATGACTAATTTACAAACAATGGGCGTTAAAGCTCGAAACCGCAACCTTAACAAGAGAGATTTAATTTATGAGTATTCCAGAAATTATTTTATTAATCGAAAGCATTCCAGTCTACGGCTGGGCAGTAGTACTGATTCTAGCCGTAGCAGTATGCGTCTTAGCTGTGAACACTAAGATGAACATCATGATCAATATTGAAAAATCGGATACTGAAATTCCTGCCAGAACTAAGTAACCGTAGAAGGTAAACACAAGAAGCGAGTCTGAACCACTCGCTTTTTGTTTACGATATAAATCTTATCATAAATTAAATTAATGTGACCAATAAGAGCCGAGCGAGTGTCTACGAGCGATCACATAGCATCAAAACCTATATTTTCCTCTCTGATTACAATTAATTCCTTTTGCTTAATAAAGGGATTAACAGAGCAAAGCGACTGTACTTCAGTTGATTTAAGATCGAGCGAAGCTCGCATAAAACTTCTGAGCGAAGCGAAGGCATAGTTTCTTTTATTAAATCCTCAATTCCTCTTTGAAAAAACAGCCCCTCAACCGAGCAAAGCGAGGTTAAAACGTCCGAGCTTTAGCGAGGGCATAGGGCTGTTTTTATGCCTGCTTAGGCTTTTATATATATTTTAAAGTTTTTAAATGCTTTTATACCTTCTTAAATCATTGATATTATTATGTTTAAAAGGCAATAACGACACAGATTCCTTGCTATAACGACACAGATTCCTTGCTATAACGACACAGATTCCTTGCTATAACGACACAGATTCCTTGCATAAAGACACATAATGATTTAATGTGTCTTTATGCACATAATTATATAACGTGTTGAATATGAAGAATGGATTAGTAGTGAAAGATAATGCCTTGATAAACGCTAGTTATAATTTAGAAGTAACAGAGCAGCGTTTAATACTTTTAGCAATTATCAATGCACGTGAAACCCAGCAAGGAATTACGTCAGATAGCAAACTAGAGATACATGCTAGTGACTATGCCAACCAATTTAATGTGAAGAAAGAAACAGCTTATGAAGCATTAAAAAATGCTGTAAATAATTTATTTGAACGCCAGTTTTCTTTTAGAGAAACAACAAAAAAAGGAATTGGTATTGTTCGATCTCGCTGGGTAAGTCGAATCAAATATATTGATGATTCAGCCATATTAGAAATTACTTTTGCACCTGATGTAGTGCCATTAATTACAAGGCTTGAGCAACACTTTACTAGCTATCAGTTAAAGCAGGTTTCTCAGCTTACCAGTAAGTACGCTATACGCTTATATGAGCTTCTTATTGCGTGGCGTGAAGTTGGCAAAGTACCAAAAATAGAACTCTCAGAATTCAGGGAAAAACTAGGTATTGCAGCTGATGAATACAAAGCAATGAATCACTTCAAAAGTCGTGTATTAGAACCATCTATTAAACAAATTAATGAGCATACCGACATTACAGTAAGTTATGAGCAACATAAAACTGGACGTACTATTACTAGCTTTTCATTCAGCTTTAAACAGAAGCACCAACCAAGAATTGAAAAGCCGATAGCTGATAAAAGAGATCCAAACACCCCTGACTTTTTTATCAAATTGACTGATTCTCAACGTCATTTGTTTGCCAAAAAAATGTCCGAGATGCCAGAAATGAGTAAATATTCTCAAGGTACAGAAAGCTATCAACAATTTGCTATTCGTATAGCGGATATGCTTTTAGAACCTGAAAAATTTAGAGAAGTTTATCCTGTTTTAGAAAAAGCAGGGTTCCAAGGGAATTTATGAAAAAATAACTTATAGGATTAATCACAGTACTGATTATTTCTATGAAATGCACTATAATTTTATTGATATTTATCAGTAATTTATAAAATGAAAAAAATAGCTCTTTGGATACTTTTAATTCTTATTTGTTTGACGCTAATTCTTGTGGGTAGAGCTTTTTATCTTGATAAAAAAGACGACAAAGAAATGGAAGTTTTTAACGCCCTTGAAAGGGAACTTAAACCGAATATTGAATCATATCCAGAACTTAAAAAATATTATCTTGATTTATTCGACAAGGGTCTTATTTTTCAAAATACAGAAGGTAATCATGAGAATGGTTATAAGCCTCTAGGAATTAGAATTGTAGATGCTCGGTCTATAGGTTTTGAGTGCTCCTCGAAACTCCTAAACTTAACTGAAGATGAGTTAGCCTTAGGTATAAGAAACCTTGATAATGAAACCAATTCTGAGGGTTATGATTCACTTCATGTCATTATGGATGAGATTAATAAAATTCCACCTATTGCTATTGTTTTTAACGAATATAAAGCTGACAAAAAAATTACAGATAGAGAGCTATGTACTCTTGCAAATATGTATGAGAAGGGTCTGGAGTATCAACATAATTTAACTCTACGTGATCTTAATAATCAGACTAAATCGGAAGTACTTCAATAAGTCTAAAACTTATAGATTAAATAACGTTCTATCTCTTTCCTCTGTTAAATACTCGTTGAGTTCAGCGAGTATTTTTTCTTTGTTGGCTTCATTATCATTCATTTTTTTAATCAAATAAGAACCGAGCAAAATTTTACGCCGAGTATCGTCCTTTCTTTCTTGCTCTTTCTGCTTTGATTTTTCTCTAGCTTCGATAGCTTGTTTACGAGCCTTTAACTGTTTGAGCTTTTCTAACTGGGCTTCGATTTTCTTTTCGAGATTTTCAGCAGCTTTTGTCATGATTCAGATTTCGGGATATAGAAAACCACTCAAGCATAAGGCCCTATGAATTGGAATTCAAGCGGGCTTTATGCTATCGTGTTTTTCATTAAATGCGCACTTACGACTTGAACAAAGTTCAAGTCATCGTTGCGTAAGGGGAATCCCCTTAACCCCAAAAAACTGCTACGCAATTTTTTAAAAGCAAAAGCAAAACCATCACAAGGCTAAGGCATGGCAATTTAGCATGG
>NZ_PQLP01000082.1:0-4964 GCF_002918965.1 Acinetobacter sp. ACNIH3
TGTTCAAATGGCGATTCAGCGTTTAATTGGTTTTGGGAAAAAAGAAGAGTTTAAGGAAATTTTGGCAATTTTAAGAAGGCAGAAGCCTGATAGGATAAGGGTTCTGTGAAATTTGTCGTGTACAGAGAAAAAAGAGTTTAATAAGCATTATCAGGCGAGTTGGACGGATTCTTTATATTTGCCGAAAACAATTGAAATAGCTAACAACTCACCTTTTATTAAATTTTGGTATCAAGATATAAATGGAAAAGTAAAAATGGATAATGTGATTAATTTACTTACTTATAAGCATCAGATTATTCTTCAAGGTCCTCCAGGAACGGGAAAAACTCGTTTAGCTAAATTGATTGCTGAAGACATGATCAGATCGAAAGTAATTGGCCATCCAGAAGAAATTATTGATAGTGAACTAAAAAAATTTGATTCAACTAGCGATCATATTCAAGCAACTAGAAAACTCCATCAACGTCTTCGTAATGAATTTTTAGAACAATTTCCAAAAGAAAGTTTAAACCAGCAGTTAACTCTGGATAAATATTGTACAGGTACTGGGGATCGAGACAACTTCTGTTGGTGGATTGAGAGGGGGCTACAACCTTTAGGTTATTACTTCCCAGGATCATCTCGTTCATACCAAATTTACTGGAAAAAGAGTACACAGGAATATAGTAAGCATGGATTTATTAAGAATACTGTGAATGATGAAGATGCAATGAAAGAAGTTGCAAAACTACTTCATAATTTGGTAAATCAAAAAAATATAGACGAAACTGCAAAGTACTTTGGTGATAGCTTTATATTAAAAATTTTGAATACTTACTATCCATTAGAGTATTTCCCAATAAATAGTGAAAAAATGATTGATCATGCTTTGAAAATTTTTAAAGTTGATTATTCAGCTCTAAATCTATTTGAAAAAAATAGAAAGCTTTATGAGGTTTATGTTGAAAAGAAAACGAAGTTTAATTTAGATATTACAGCTTTTGAGTTTTCAAATTTATTGTCGTCCAATTTTAATTTAAAAACAGGAGAGGACATCAGTGCTGAAAATGAAGTTGTAAGCCAAGGAGAATATCAAATTATACAATTCCACCCAGCATATTCTTATGAGGATTTTGTAAGAGGGATTGTTGCAGAAACTGATGATAATGGAAATATATCCTATAAAGTTGAGAATAAAGTATTAGCGAAATTTGCAAAAAAAGCTCAAGAAAATCCGAATGGAAAATATGTGTTAATTATTGATGAAATTAACCGAGCGAATTTACCATCAGTGCTTGGTGAGCTTATCTATGCTTTAGAGTATCGAGGTGAGGCGGTAACAACAATGTATGAATTTGAAGAGAAAAGGGAGATCACTTTACCTCATAATTTATACATCATTGGTACGATGAATACTGCGGACAGATCGGCGGAACACATTGATTATGCGATTAGAAGAAGATTTGCATTTTATAATGTACTACCAGATCAAAGCGTGATTTCACATGACAAAGCACTTATCATTTTTAAACAAATAGTTCAATTATTTGAACAACACATGTCATCTGATTTTAAGAAAGAGGACGTCATGATTGGGCATAGTTATTTTATTATTGAAAATGACGAAGAATTAAAAGTTAAATTAGACTATGAAATTAAACCAATTTTAAAAGAATATTTGAAAGATGGGATTTTAAATGAATCAGCTTCTACAGATATTGAAAATTTAAAGGTTTAAAGTGAATTTACATCAAACATTTGAACACTTACCTCTTAATATTACCGTAGATAATTTGGCAGATGCGAAAGAAATACTTTTTTGTCTTAACAAGGAAAAAAAGTGTATAGAGCTTAAATTTGCTCAAGCTGGGATTACCTTACACACCAATTATTATGTTGGTGTTGATTGGCTCAAAAATAATGATACAGCAATTTATGTAGCCCCGAAATTGAATGAGGCGACAAGAGAAACTGACTATTTTAAAATGTTATTCTCATGTATGAAGCATTCTGAGATAGCAGAGCATTCGAAGGGCTTGTACGAAATTAAGTTTGATGAACCATATATTGAGATCGATCAAAAGCAAGATTTAATTACGCCTCTCTTAATGATCCGCTATTTACAAGTTCTAAAGTCATTAGTGAGAAAGGGTCTCAAGAAGTCATATTATCGTGTAGAACAGAATTTAAGCTCTAAGATTAAAGGTAAAGTGGAGGTATCAAAGACGTTAAAACATAATATTTTAAGGAATAGACCGAGCAAGACTATATGTAATTTTGAGGTGTATGGTGTTGATAGTGTTGAGAATAAAATTTTAAAGACTGCTTTAAAATTTGTGGAACGATATTTGAATAACTACGGACAGTTTTCTGAATATTTTTTACCTTTTTTAAATTTCTGTAAGCCAGCTTTTCACGAGGTGGATGATTCAAATTTTGATTTGAATATGCTTAAGAAAACAAAAGTAAATGCTTTTTATAAAGAGTATCAAGACGCACTCGATTTAGCAAAAATGATCATAAGAAGGTTTGGTTATAACATTAAACAGGTTGATGGAGAGGTTGTTCATGTGCCACCATTTTGGATTGATATGCCTAAGCTATTTGAATTGTATGTATTGGGATTATTAAAAGAGCGATTCGGTAGCCAAATTCAATTCCAAGCTAAGGGGAATTATGGCGAACCCGATTTTCTTTTAGTGAGTCAAACTGAAAAGATGGTGATTGATACGAAATATAAAAAAATTTACCAAAATAATGATCAACGTAATGATCGTTATAATTCTGATGACATTCGTCAGATAGCTGGTTATGCACGTGATAAAAAGATATTGCAATGTCTTGATTATAGTGAGGATGAAATGCAGAATGTTGTTGTGGATTGTCTAATTATTTATCCAGACCAAAATTTTGATGAAAATTTACCTGAAAATTTAAAAGATAGTCCAATAGATCAATTTACCAAATTCTATAAAGCTCCTGTGAAGCTACCTACAATATAAATGCTTATTTATATGAGTTTAGGAGCTTCCTTATGGAGGGAAGATCCGATTGTTAATTAGCTTAATAATGTTTCACTGAAGATTTAGATTAAGAATTAGTCTATATTAAAAATCGAGTAGAAATACACAGGAAAAATTTAATGATATAAACAAAGTACTATCATTGTTGCTGCTATTCAATATTTTTAACTTCCCATATATTGCGATCTATTGTGTTTAGGTATTGTTCAAATCTATCTTTGTGTATTGCTATACAAAGTAGTTGAGTTGCTCGTGAAAAACCGACATATGCCATCTTTGTTGATTGTTTCGCTCTTTCAGTGGTCAGATTAAAAGGATTTCCTAAAAATTGATTTGCAAGTCTTTGGGACTCATAAGATTTAGCATTATTACCTTTTCCATCTTCATAATAATATGATTCTAAATATAGTGTTGCATCATGTGTTTGACCTTTGACAGAATGAACACTAGTAATTTCAATTTTTAGATCATTTTCTTCAATAATATTTGAAGCAGACGTTTGATTGTGACTAGTTTGGTCAATACCAGTTTTATCATTGTTAAGAAAATTACTGCACGCTGGAGAAAGACTATGATTTTCTTTAAAATAAGAAAGGAATACAGGAATATAAGCTTGCAAATCTAACAAAGCCTGATTCTGTTCATTTTTAATTATCTTTAAACAAGTTTGATAGACTTTTAAGTTTAGAACTGCATAGTTTTGCTCTGAATTTACCTTTAGGTAATTGATTAAATTTAAAATAGTATAAAGACGATTTTCATTTGTCGAAATCTTTTCAATTCTTAAGATCTTCAGTAGAGCATGAAAAATATTTTTTCTAATCATAGATAGAGTGGTGTGTTTTTTATCATAGAAATGAAGGTAACTTTTTAAGCATTTATAATCTTCTTTGGGTTTTTGTTCATTTTTTTGAAAAACCTGATGATAATCTTCTAATCTAAGTTTGGAAGGGTTAGTACGACTATTTTCATCATCTTTCCAATCGGTATTCCAACTTATGACTTTTATCTCTAGAGGTTTGTCTTGACGAAAGTTTAGCTTACCGGAACCTTTATATTGTTGTACGAGTTGAGAAAAATGCGGGATAACGTTCTTGATGGATGAATCTGAAAATAATAATATATGCGGTTTAAGTTGGCATTCATTCATGCCTTGAATATCTGTACAATGTTCAGGAAAAAGCGCAAAATTTTTAACAATATTTGCAATAGGGCTACTCAAACGTAAACTATTTGAAAGGTGAAGAACATTTTCTCTATCTTGCCAAATTGATTTAGTCTCTATTGAATTATAAATAGATTGATTTTTGTCTCCGATTCTTTGAATTATAGTATTTGTATCATTATTTTCTGTAAATATCTTTTCAATAAGCTCATATTGGTGAATATCCATATCTTGCATTTCATCAATAAATACATGTTGAAATCTTTTATTAATAATTTTGTGAATAATAGGATAATTATTTAGATATTTGTGTGCTAAAGCATAGCTATCACTAAAACTAAGAAAACCATTCAGAAGTAAATTATGCTTTATCGTAATAAGTTCTTGATATGTAGCAGTATGGCTACCCAATTTAGGAATTTGTATTTCAACATTAGTCCAAAAGTGTTTGAATTTTTTATCATTATCGATAAATGAATTTGCTAATATTTCTAAATATTGTATTTTACGTTGCGTAAGGGCATGCTTTGTGTTGAATGTAAGAGTAGACTCAACTTGATTAAAATATATATGGCGAATTCAAACATGAGGTGCGACAGTTTGAAAAGTCTTATGATAATCAACAAGCTGAGCAAATTTCTCTAATGGTGTAAGCCAATCTAACGCTTTTCTAGGACGAGTATTCAGTGACATGGCAACTTGATTTAAATAATGCTGATCTGCCTGATTTAAATCAATCCCTTTAGGTAAATATTGCCTAATTAAACCATTCATATTTTCGCATGTGCCTTTTT